>NZ_BDUF01000023.1:0-55488 GCF_002335525.1 Effusibacillus lacus | reverse complement strand
CTTTCAATGCGCGTGCTGTTTCCGACATCCCATTACACTCCTTTCAAACCGACTCAACCTATGTATATGCAACGTATAAATGAAACTACTTTGGGTGACTGACTGTCGTATTATACCATTCAAGAACCTGATCCGCAACTTGATAGGGATCCAGCTTGCCCGCATCCACTTCTGACAGGATTTGCTGCCAGGAATGGTTTTGCACCATCCATTGGCGGATGCTCCTGTGGATCCGGTCTTCGATGATACCCAGTATTTCGTCCTGCCGCCGTTTCTTTCGTTTTGTTTCCCACCGGCCGCTTTTTAGCAAATGGCTTCGGTGGCTGCTGCAGGCCTCCCATAGTGACTGGAAGCTTTTCGGGTTGCGCGAAGTGGTTCGCACCACAGGGGGACGCCACTCGAGATCATGCAGCAAGTCCAGCATGTTGTTGATTTCCCTTTCCGTTTTGTCCGCGCCGGGAAGATCCGCCTTGTTGATGTCAAACACATCTGCAATTTCCATGATACCGGCCTTCATGGTTTGAATGTGGTCCCCCGCCGTCGGATTCATGACCACAACAGTCGTGTCCGCCACATTCATGATATCCAGTTCCGACTGCCCGACTCCGACCGTCTCAATCAGGATGACGTCCGCACCATATGCGTCCAGGACCCGGACGGCTTCTTTCGTCGTCCTGGCAAGCCCCCCCAAACTTCCTCTTGTCCCCATCGAGCGGATAAAGACACCGGGATCCAATGCGTGGTCGTTCATACGCACCCGGTCTCCAAGAATCGCCCCTCCGGTGAAAGGGGAAGTCGGGTCAACCGCAATTACGCCCACGTTCAAGCCAAGTTTACGCAGTAAAAAAATCAGCTGGGCGGTAAGCGTACTCTTGCCTGCTCCCGGAGAACCGGTGATCCCCACCAGATAGGCTTTTCCGGTATGTGCATGCAGGGCTTTCAACAGCGCATGTTTCTCCGGACTGTCGTTTTCAATTAATGTAATGGCCCTTGCCACCGCTCGCCGGTCGCCCTTGACAATCCTTTCCGCCAGTTCCATATCGTCTCACCTTGTCAGTGTCTAATAGAAATAACAGGAGCCCAAAACGGACTCCCCTCTATTGTATCGAACGCTGTTATATTTCAACAACAAACTTTACGGCTTATTTTAAAAGATGGCTGGCAATCACGACACGTTGAATTTCTTGAGTGCCTTCGTAAATCTGGGTAATTTTCGCATCACGCATGAACCGCTCCACCGGGTATTCGCGGGTATATCCATAACCGCCAAATACCTGAACCGCTTCTGTGGTCACTTCCATGGCGATGTCACCGGCATACAGTTTGGCCATGGCTGACGCTTTGCCGTATGGCAGACCTTGCCCTTCCAGCCATGCAGCCTGGTAGGTCAGCAATCGCGCCGCTTCAATCTTGGTCGCCATATCGGCCAACTTGAACTGCATGCCCTGGAAGGAAGCAATGGATTGGCCAAACTGTTCCCGCTGCTTCGCATAGTCCAATGCCAGGTCAAAGGCACCCTGTGCGATTCCCACTGCCTGCGCCGCAATCCCGTTCCGGCCGCCATCCAGCGTCATCATCGCGATTTTGAACCCGAATCCTTCGTCTCCCAAGCGGTTCCCGACAGGAACCTTGCAGTTGTCAAAAATCACTTCGGTGGTGGGGCTGGACTTGATCCCCATTTTCTTCTCCTTCTTGCCAACGGAGAATCCGGGGAAATCCTTCTCTACAATAAATGCGGTAATGCCACGCGTCTTCAGAGCACGATCGGTTGCCGCAAACACGATATACACGTCTGCTTCGCCGCCGTTGGTAATAAAGATCTTGGAACCGTTCAGGACATAATGGCTTCCATCCTCGGACAGGACGGCGGTTGTCCTCATTCCGCCCGCATCCGAACCGGAGCCTGGCTCCGTCAAACAATAGGCCCCCATTTTGCTGCCTTCCGCAAGGGGACGGAGGTATTTTTGCTTCTGCTCTTCCGTTCCAAACTTGTAGAGCGGCCAGCTGGCAAGGGAAATATGGGCGGAAAGAGTAACGCCGATGGAGGAATCTATCCGTGACAGTTCCTCAATGGCAATCACATAGGAGACAAAATCCAGCCCCGCACCGCCGTATTCTTCCGGCCATGGAATCCCGGTCAATCCGATTTGGGCCATCTTGTCAAACAACTTCCGGTCAAACACTTCTTCCTCGTCTCGCTGTGCCGCAGTGGGAGCCACATCTTTCAGCGCAAATTCGCGAACCAGCTTGCGAATCTCTTGATGCTCGGGGGTTAATTGAAAGTTCATGGTATCACTCCTCAGTCTTTCAGAAGATTCTTGGCTACCACTATCCGTTGGATCTGGTTGGTGCCTTCGTAAATCTGCGTTACTTTTGCATCCCGCATAAACCGTTCCACGGGATATTCCTTCATATATCCGTATCCGCCATGCAACTGCACTGCATCCGTCGTGACGGACATGGCTGTATCGGCAGCGTAATATTTCGCCATGGAAGCCTCTTTTGAGCAGGGCAAGCCCTGCTGCCTCAATTGGGCTGCCCGATATACAAGAAGCCTCGCCGCTTCCATTTTAGTGGCCATATCGGCCAACATGAACCGGACCCCCTGGAAATCGGCAATCGGTTGGCCAAACTGTTCCCGCTGTTTCACATAAGCAAGAGTCGTGTCAAAAGCGGCCCGGGCTATCCCCAAAGCCTGGGCGGCAATTCCGATCCGGCCGCCGTCCAGGTTGCTCATGGCAATCTGGAACCCTTCCCCCTCTTCACCCAGAAGCTGGGATGCGGGTATTTTGGCGTCTTCAAACACAAGCGCGGTGGTGGATGAACCATTCAGGCCCATCTTTTTCTCTTTCTTCCCGACGGTAAACCCCGGGGTATCCTTTTCCACAATAAAGGCGGAAATTCCGTTGGGTCCCTTGCCTGAATCTGTTACGGCAAAGGTGATGTAAAGATCCGCCTCACCGCCGTTGGTGATGAAGATCTTCGATCCGTTCAGGACATAGGAATCTCCCTGTTTGACCGCCCTGGTGGTTATGCGGGAAGCATCCGATCCGGCACCCGGTTCCGTTAATGCAAAAGCTCCCAACATTTGACCGGTGGCCAATTTTTCCAAATAACGGTTCTTCTGTTCCCCGTTCCCGAACTTCAGGATGGGCATGGTGCCCACTGATGTGTGAACCGCGAGAATAACGCCAAGGGCGGCGCTTGCATAGGAGATTTCTTCAATAGCCAACATGTACGAGATAAAATCCGATCCGACACCGCCCCATTCTTCCGGTATCGGAATGCCCATCAATCCGAGTTCCCCCATTTTCCTGACCAACTCGCGAGGGAAACGGTCCTCCTCGTCAATTTTGGAAGCCTGGGGAATGATCTCTTTCTGGGCGAATTGACGCACCATATTGCGTATTTCCAGCTGTTCCTGCGTCAGAAGAAAATCCACCTTTGTCTCCCCCTACTAATCCCGTGACTGATTCAGATACCTTGCTTTCGGCCATAATCCCACGGGACGATTGGTTGACCGAGCAGAAAACTCTCCGACCGAACGCTCGATCAGCATTCATTGATAAATGTCCGTTCACTCTGGTCGCTCCGGTTCTCCCATTGTTCACCCTTGCTTCTCTGTGTGTTGCCCTTGGTACGGATGCCCGGACCGCCCCCCGGGTATCCGATTACTTTGCCTTGAAGTTGGCCGAACGCTTCTCAAGAAATGCCGTCATGCCTTCCAGGCGGTCTTCTGTGCCGAACAAGGTGCCGAAGACTTCCGATTCCATGGCCAGAGCACGATCCAGATCCATGTTAAAGCCTTCGTTGACCAGCTTCTTGCTGAATTGAACGGCAAACGGTGCTTTCGACAGCATCTTTGCCGCGATTTCCTTCGCTTTGCCAAGCAGTTCTTCAGGTGCAACAACATGGTTTACAAGCCCAATCTGAGCAGCCCGGTCCGCCGTAATCATGTCGCCTGTCATCAGCAATTCCTTCGCGATACCAGGTCCGACAAGGCGTGGCAGACGCTGCGTACCTCCAAACCCGGCCACGATTCCAAGGTTGACTTCCGGCTGGCCGAATTTTGCATTGGTGCTGGCAACCCGGATATCACAAGCCATTGCCAGCTCGCAACCGCCACCCAGGGCGAACCCGTTGACCGCCGCAATGACCGGTTGGGGCAGCTGTTCGATTTTTCGGAAGATCGCATTCCCAAATTGGGAGAATCCTCGTGCTTCCAGCGGTGACTTTCCATGCATTTCCGAAATGTCCGCTCCCGCCACAAAAGCCTTCTCGCCTGCGCCGGTAATGATTGCCGCCTGCACCGAAGAATCATTGGCAATGGAGTCTATGAGCGTTGAAAGTTCCGTCAGCAGTGCGGAATTCAGTGCATTCAGCGCTTTCGGCCGGTTCAGCGTAATGGTGGCAATGCCTTCTTCCACGGAATAGATCAGGTTTTCAAAGTTCATCCGAATCCCTACCCTTCATAAACGTAGAATCCGCGTCCTGTTTTGCGTCCCAGCCAACCCGCCTTTACATACTTTCGCAGCAGCGGGCACGGACGGTACTTGGAATCGCCCAACCCTTCATGCAGTACTTCCATGATGGCCAGACAAGTATCCAATCCGATAAAATCGGCCAAAGTCAAGGGCCCCATCGGGTGGTTCATGCCAAGCTTCATCACTTCATCGATCGCTTCCGGAGCGGCAACCCCTTCGTATACGCAGTAAATGGCTTCATTAATCATTGGCAGCAGGATGCGGTTGGAGACGAATCCCGGGAAGTCGTTGACTTCCACCGGCACCTTGCCCATCTTCTTCGACAGGTCTTCAATGGTCTGATACGTTTCGTTGCTGGTCGCCAGACCCCGAATCACTTCCACCAGCTTCATGACGGGCACCGGATTCATAAAGTGCATGCCGATTACCAGTTCCGGACGTTTCGTGACAGCCGCTATCTCGGTAATCGGGAGGGAGGAAGTGTTGGTCGCAAGGATGGCGCCTGCAGGCGCAATGGCATCCAGCTTGCGGAACACCTCACACTTGATCTCCATGTTCTCGACAGCCGCTTCGATCACCAATTGCGCATCCCTGGCGTCCTCGAGGCTTGTGGACGGTTGGATCCGGGCCAGAATCGCCTGCTTCTCCGCTTCCGACTTGCGGCCCTTTTCCACGTCGCGGGTCAGGTTTTTTGTGATCACGCCAAGTCCCCGCTGGACAAACTCATCCTTCAGATCGTTCAAAATCACCTGCAGACCGGCTTGCGCCGCAACCTGCGCGATGCCGCTTCCCATCTGGCCGGCACCCACCACCATCAGTTTCTGAATTGTCATAATCCTCCTCCTCCATTATTCCACTCGCAGCAGGATGGCGTCGCCTTGGGCGGCACCGGAACAGATGGCCGCAATGCCAAGTCCGCCGCCCCGGCGGCGCAGTTCGTGAATCAGTGAGCCAACTATGCGCGCACCGCTGGCCCCGATTGGATGCCCCAGCGCGATGGCGCCTCCGTTGACGTTGACCTTTTCCTCTTTCCATCCGACGATTTTCCCGGACGTAAGAGTGACTGCGGCAAACGCCTCGTTCACTTCGAACAACTCAATGTCCGCCAGCTGATACCCCGTTTTTGCCAACAGTTTCTGTATGGCGAGCCCTGGCGTCGTTGCAATATAGGGTGCTTCCGCCCCCACCTCCGCGTGCCCAAGGATTGCAGCCAGAGGCTGTTTGCCTTCCGCCTTGGCCCGTTCTTCTGACATCAGCACCAGTGCGGCGGCTCCATCATTGACACCCGGTGCATTGCCGGCGGTGATGGTTCCATCCTTCTTAAACACAGGCGGCAGTGCTGCCAGCTTCTCAAGAGATGTGTCCCGCCGGGGAGCTTCGTCTGTGTCCACAATCGAGACTTCTCCTTTGCGGCCCGGCACTTGCACCGGAACAATCTCATCCGCCATGCGGCCGGAGTCGATGGCTGCAATCGCCCGTTGATGGGAGCGAAGGGCCCAGGCATCCTGCTCTTCCCTGCCAATTCCGTACTCGGCAGCAACCACCGAACCGTGAACCGCCATGGGAACATCATGGAAAGCGCAGCGCAATCCGTCATAAGTCATCAGGTCAATGACGGCCGAATCCCCCATCCGCATGCCCCATCGGCCATTCGGAAGGGCGAAGGGCGAGTTGGACATCGACTCCATTCCCCCTGCTACCACCAAGTCGGCGTCTCCTGTCCGGATGATCTGGTCGCCCAATGTGACCGCCCTCATTCCGGAGGCACAAACTTTGTTGATGGTCTCGGTTGGAGTGGTCCAGGGAAGTCCCGCCTTGATCGCCGCTTGTCGGGACGGGATCTGCCCGGCACCGCCTTGCAGCACCATTCCCATTAGAACTTCCTCCACCTGTTCAGCGGTGACATTCGCCCGCTCCATCGCACCGCGAATTGCGACTGCCCCCAGATCCACGGCGGGAAGCGCAGACAACGCTCCGCCGAATCTGCCAAAGGGCGTTCTGGCGGTGCTGACTATCACTGTTTTCCGCAAGTGATTCCCCTCCCCCAGAGGAAAAAATTTAAGTCATACCCCAACCTTCTTGCAACGCGGAAGCTGCAAAAAGACAGATGAGGCCGGCACAAGAGGATACATTGTGCCGGCTTGTAAAATAAGTTTGTCGCGTCAAGCAGTTCTTACGCAGTGGCCATGTCGAGCAGTTCGACCACGTCGTAGGTTGCTATATTGTCTTCCACTCCTTTGGCCTTGGTTCCGTCGATCATCATGGTCATGCAGAAAGGACATGCGGTTCCAATCATCGTACAACCGGTTTCCATTGCCTGCTCGGTTCGCATCACGTTGATCCGGTCTGTTCCCTTCAGTTCTTCCTTCCAGAAAGAACCTCCGCCGGCACCGCAGCACATGCCGCGTTCCCTGTTGCGTTCCATCTCAACCACTCGCACACCCGGAATCTGGTCAAGGATATACCGCGGAGCCGTGTAGATTTCGTTGTAGCGTCCCAGGTAACAGGAATCATGGTAAGTGATGATTTCGTTCACTTCTTTGCTCGGCTTGAGCTTGCCTTCATCAATCAGCTTGGCAAGCAGTTCGGTACCGTGGATGACTTCCACTCCTTCAAGCCCGAAATCAGGATATTCGTTTTTGAAGGTGTTGTATGCATGAGGGTCGGTGGTAACTATCTTCTTCACATTGTAAGCCTTAAAGATTTCCACGTTGGCTTCCGCCAATGCCTGGAACAGAAACTCATTCCCCAGACGTCGGGCCGAATCCCCGTCACTTTCTTCTTCCTTGCCGAGGATTGCAAAATCAACGCCCGCCTTATTCAACAGATTAACAAAAGATCTTGCAATCTTTTGGTTCCGCGGGTCAAAAGAACAAGCAGATCCCACGTAATACAGATACTCCACCTCGCCGTCGACTTCCGCCATGGTGCGCACATTGAGGTCTTTCGCCCAATCGGCGCGGGTATTGCGGTTTTGTCCCCATTCGTTGGACTGACGCTCGAGGTTCTGGAATGCACGGTTGATTTCTGCGTTTGCTTTCCCTTCGGTCAATACCATCCAACGGCGAAGGTCCATGATCTTGTCCACATGTTCGTTGTATACGGGACACATTTCTTCACAAGCGCGGCAGGTGGTGCAGGCCCAGATTTCATCTTCACTGTACACATTGCCCATCAGCATTGGCAGTTCTTCCGCCTCCGCAGTCGATGCGGCTGCCAGTTCCACGTTCACGCCGGTGCCTGTCGATGCTGCCATTTTCTGTGCCAGGAATCTGTCGCCCACTTCTGTGAGATGGTCACGCATCTTAAGAATCAGATACTTGGGTGACAACGGTTTTCCGGACAGAGTTGCCGGACAGTTAACGTGACAACGTCCGCACTCGGTGCAGGCATAGCCGTCAAGCAGCTGTTTCCAGGTAAACTGGTCAATCCGGCCAACACCGAACTCTTCCACCGACTCGTCGGACAGGTCCAGCTTGCGCAGTCGGCCATTGGGCGTCAGACGGCGGAAATAAGTATTGATGCCTGCGGCAATCATGTGCAGATGCTTTGAACGCGGGATGAAAATCAGGAATCCGAACAGAATCGCCAGGTGTGCCCAAACAAAAATCTCTTCGAACACTTTCAGAACGGTCTCGTTGCCGCCGGCAAACAGACCGCCAAGGAACGACGCAACGGGCGATACCCAACCGGGATCTTTGCCGGTCAGCGCCACTTCAAGACCCATTACAATCAGGTCGGTAATCACAAGACCGCCGATCAGGCCGAGAATGACGTAAGCTTCAGCGGTTTGATCCAGACGCATCGGACGGATGAAGAAACGGCGCCCGGCCGCAATCAGAATCGCAACCAGCACCAGCATGGAGAACAGTTCATGACTGAACACGAACCAGTTCGTCGTGCCGATGAGCGGCAGGTGGCCGCCAAAAATGTGATGCGCCACAAACTCGAGCGTACCGAAAGAGAGAACGATAAATCCCCAAAAGATAAAGAAGTGTCCGAGACCTGCCGGTTCTGCAAGCACCTTTGCCTGTCCAAGCACGTCGCGGAATACGGAGCGAATCCGTTCATCCTGGCCTTCAGGACGCGACTCCGCCTGCCCCAGCATGAGATATTGATATTTGCGATACAATGCGGTCCAGAACAGATATACGGAACCTGCGGCTACCGCCAGGAACAAGAGAATACGCACCATTTCCACACCTTCCAACCCCTTTCCCGGTTTTTCTCTGCATGAACGCTTGTGAAAGCGACCATTTTCGTATCAAACGGTTGGTTGATTCCCTGCAGAAAAATAGAATCTCCTAGTAATACATATACCGCATTACCAGGAGATTTGCGAAATGAAAAATGAATGACCGTTCAGGATTATGACCCTTGTAGTGCTCCATTCCTCTCTTTAGTCCATTTTACGAAGTTTTTCGCAATCTTTCCACCAGTTCCTGAACGATGAAAGAAGCGACATCCGGAGCCAGGGTCCCCGGTCCGAACCCGGCATCATAGCCCAACTCCAGGGCCAGTTGATGAGAGATTCGCGGTCCCCCGCAGACCAGTACAATCCGGGAGCGCAGCCCTTCCGCTTCCAGCAAATCCACAAGCCGGGTCAGATTTGGCAGATGCACATCTTTCTGTGTGACCACTTGAGATACAAGAATCGCGTCTGCTTTCAGTTCCATTGCTTTTGCCAGCAAAACTTCGTTGTCCACCTGCGCCCCCAGATTGAAGGCGTCAATCATCGGGTACCGCTCGAGACCATATTCTCCCGCATATCCTTTCATGTTCATGATCGCGTCGATTCCCACGGTATGAGCGTCCGTACCGGTGCAGGCGCCAATAACAACAATCTTCCTGCCAATCCGAGTCTTGATGAATTCGTTGATTTCCTTGAAATTCATCCGTTTGGCACTTGTCTTTACGACTTCTACGGTTGTCGAGTCAATTGTATGTCTGCACTTGCCAAACAGGACGAAAAACGTAAACCCTTCCCCGATATCCTGTGCATGAACCACCTGCGGTTCGTCAAATCCCATTTTGAACAAAAGCTGCCGCGCGGCTTCTTTTGCCACATCCCCGTAAGGAAGAGGCAAAGAGAAACTCAATTGTACCATGCCGTCGTCCAACGTATCCCCATAGGGACGGATTCGCGCAAGATCCACCTTCATACGGATGCCCCCCTGCCGAGTCCCAATTCTTCCCGCAGCAACTGCTCCACCGGATTGTAGTATCGTTCAGACCGGTCCACGACTCCCGTCAGCCCTTTCCCACCCGCTACGGTTCGCTTAACATCGGCAAACTTCCCTTGCTCCAACGACTCAAACAGACCGATCGATTCGATCTCCCGCAGCAATCCGGTAGCGTCCGCCAACACTTGCCGGGCGCGGCGGGCGATGATCCCGTCCGGTTTGAATTCAATTTCGTCATGCAAATGACGCGCATTCCGGAAGATGTACCTGGCCGCTTCAATAGCCAGATGACGCTCATGAATCAGCGGCGTATGAATGGCCTCACTCATCATCCCCAACAATTGAATTCCCTGCCCGGTCATGATTCCCACCATGTTAAACAAGGCATCCTGTACATGCCCGCGAAAAATGTTTCCCGTCATGTGTTTGGTGGGAGGCATGTACTTGAGCGGCGCCTTCGGAAAGACCTCCCGCGCCAGCTGTGCTTGCGCCAGTTCCAGCAAGAAGCCGTCCTCCAGCTCCGGATTCATCTCAAACGCATGCCCCAACCCCATCTGCTCTTCTTTCAGCCCCGAGCGGAGCGCCAGTTGTTCGTTGATCAACTGGGAAGCCAACACCGTATGTGCCGCCTGTACCGCATCGGCAGTGGTCAGATAATTGTCCTCGCCGGTATTGATGATCACACCCGCATAGGCATTGATCATCCTTGAGAAATTCTGGTCTACAAGGGTGCGCTGCATATTGATGTCACGGAACAAAATCCCGTAAAGCGCATCGTTCAGCATCACATCCAGCCTCTCCAAAGCCCCCATCGCCGCAATCTCCGGCATGCAAAGCCCGGAACAATAATTGCACAGCCGGATGTATCGCCCCAGCTCTTCTCCAATGTCATCCAAAGCCTGCCGCATAATTTGAAAATTGGCCTGGGTGGCAAACGTCCCCCCAAACCCTTCCGTGGTGGGACCATAAGGGACATAGTCGAGCAGGGACTGTCCGGTGGAGCGGATGACGGCAATGATGTCCGCCCCCTGGCGGGCAGCCGCCCTTGCCTGGACCACATCTTCATAGATGTTGCCGGTTGCCACAATCACATAAAGAAAGGGCTGGGGACGTTCGCCGTATTTCCCGATCAGCTCATTCCTGCGTTCCCGGTTGCGCCGGATCCGCTCCAAGGCGGCACGGGCAAGTTCGGCCCCTTTTTCCCGAATGTTCTGTTCCGGCAGCCAAGGGAGATCAAACAGCCGCAAATCCCCTTTTGCCACCGCTTCACCTGTTTCCTGAACCGTCCGTCCTGTCTGCAGCATTGCATTGACAAACGGCTTCGTCACGCCTTCCGCCAATCGGCTGTGTTCTTTTACACGATCCACCACAATATTTGGCAGCGGTATCCCGTCCTCATCCACACCGTCCAATCCGAACAGGCGGAGTACCGTCCGTTCCACGGCCACCGTTGTCTTGGTTCCGATAAAATCGGTCACGCATCCGGCAATCCTGGCAGCCAACGAGCGTGCCCGGCCCACCTGTTCGGGGTCAAGATTCAGTTTGTTCATGCGCACCCTCCTTACAATCCACCACGGGAAGATCCTTCGCAAGGGCCCGGATGCTTGCCAGCAATTCCTGCTGCGGCAAGCGGTAGCCGGAAAGCGAAACGGAATTCACTGTCACGGCTGCGATGCGAATCGGAACTTCCGCCAGTATGCGGCCTCCCTGGTGCTCAAACCGTTTCCATTGGAGCGGTGAGGCCATCATGCGCGTTCCGTCTTTTACTATAAGGGTGGTTACAACTCCGGTTGCCATCTCCAGCACCCCGTCTGTCACAACTCCCGGCAGTGCCAGTGCCATCGCTTCCTGCGGCCAATCCGGATGAGAATCCGGCGGATGCAATAACAGGTTTATGTCCGGAAGCATTCTTGGCGTGACAGACGGCCCCCCTGCCCAGATGCAACCTGAGGTTCTTGCCAACGCGGCCAACTGCCGCTGCCAGTCCTGCGTCACCGCTGGCATCCGCAAACGGGCCAACGCCGCCTTTGTTTCCCGTACAACACTCTCCACCGTGCGGCCCACACTGGCTCCCGTCGCCAGCACAATTCCGTCCGACAGATCGGGGGAGGCACAAGCCATCCGGTCAAATGCGCCATCAATGATGTGGAGCTGCGCCCCCCATTTTTCAAACCGGCCATTCAATTCTTTCGCGTGTGCCACTTGCCGTACGCCCGCCAACAACACGTTTCCCGCTTCCGCAACACGCAGAATCAGGATCTCCCCCATTGCGGACGGAATGCCTGTGGCTTCCACCAACGTCATGCGGGCCGTGCATTCCTCCAACGCTTCCGCTGCCGTCGCGATCAAGGTTCCGGCGACCGCTTGCA
Source organism: Effusibacillus lacus (assembly GCF_002335525.1). Lineage (NCBI taxonomy): Bacteria > Bacillati > Bacillota > Bacilli > Caryophanales > Alicyclobacillaceae > Effusibacillus > Effusibacillus lacus. Next base: position 43,452 of record NZ_BDUF01000023.1, on the reverse strand, counting down.
CAGCAGGCTTGGCAGCCTTGATCAATGCGTCAAAGCGTTCCCCGTCCACCCCAATGCTTTGCAGAGACAGAGGGATACCCGCCTCAGCGGCTTCCGCTACTATCGTATTCAGGGCTGTCGTTTTTCCCGCATGTTTCGCAATTCCGACGATTGCCAACCGCTTGATGCCCGCGGCCCTCACATGTTCAAACAGCATGGGCGACCCTCCCGCCATCGGCATGTTTGCTTGGAACGAACCGCATTACCTGGACTCCCCGCCTTATTTGTTGGACGGTTTCCGGTGGGAACGCCGGTCTGCCCGCTTCAGCCCTCCGGGCTCGAGGCCCAGCGCCTGATCGTTCAGCAGCTTGGCAACCCCTATCGTCTCTTCGTTCCTGTCATGCGTGCAGGTGGGTGGACAGCCTTTGTCCTCGTAGGTGGGTTCATGGTACACAGAGATGACACCCTCAAAGTTCCGCAGCACCACCTTGCCGTGGCCCTGGGAGATCAAATACTGCGGCATCACGGGCACTTTTCCGCCGCCTCCCGGGGCATCCACGACAAACGTGGGTACGGCATAACCGGATGTATGTCCGCGCAGTTGTTCCATGATCTCAAGCCCTTTGGAGACCGTTGTGCGGAAGTGCTGGATTCCATCAGACAGGTCGCACTGATAGATGTAATACGGACGTACCCGAACCTTTACCAGTTCATGCATCAGCTTCTTCATAATGTGTGCACAGTCATTGACCCCCCGCATCAGGACGGTTTGATTGCCCAAGGGGATGCCTGCATCCACAATCTTCCCGCAGGCCGCTTTTGCTTCCGGTGTCAGTTCCGCCGGATGGTTAAAATGGGTGTTGATCCAGACGGGATGGTACTTTCGCAGCATATTCAACAGATTGTCGGTGATTCGTTGGGGAAACACCACCGGTGCCCGTGTGCCGATCCGAATGATTTCCACATGGGGAATCGCCCGCAGGTTGGAGATGATGTATTCCAGTGTTTTATCGTTGACCAGCAGCCCGTCTCCGCCCGACAACAGCACATCCCGCACTTGCGGCGTCCGCCCGATGTAACTGATGGCCTCATCCAACTGCTGCTTTGGCACCGATTGCCCCGGAACTCCCGAGAAACGGCGGCGTGTACAATGTCTGCAATACATGGAACACTGATTGGTGATCAGAAACAGCACCCGATCCGGATACCGGTGGGTCAGTCCCGGCGCGGGAGCGTCCTCGTCCTCATGCAGAGGGTCCTCCATGTCATAGGGGGAACGGGTCATCTCGTCCGACAGAGGTACCGCCTGCATCCGGATCGGACAGTTGGGATCATCCGGGTCCATCAACATCGCATAGTAGGGGGTGATCCGCAGTGAAATCGTCTCTTTCACATGCTTGATCCCCTCGATCTCCTTCTCCGTAAGGTTGATGACCTTTCCCAGCTGGTCCAGGCTATTGATCGTATGGGTCAACTGCCACATCCAATCGTTCCACTGCTCGTCAGTCACGTCTTTCCACAGTTCAATATCTCGGAAATGACGCTGTTTCTTCGCTTCATTCACAGTTTGGCTCATTGCCATCCTCCCCCTCAGATGGTGTGTCGGTCAGCCACCGTAACGTTCTTTGAAAACCTCGTACAGATTCGGGTCTTCCCTCACCAGTTGCAGGGCCAGCTCCGCATGCCCTTTTGTGTATCCGCTGCCAATCAGCATCCGCACATCCTTGCCCACACCTTCCGCCCCCAAAGCGGCGGCGGCGAAAGACGTGGCCATCGAGAAAAAGTAAACAGTCCCCTCATCTTTGGTCGACAGGATACATGACATCTCGGTGCCTGACACATTCACGCAATTGATTGTCAAATCGGCCATCGCACCGTTTGTAACTGCGGCCACCGCTTCCATGACGGCAATCGGATCGGTTGCATCCACATCCAGCACAAAGTCTGCCCAACCCAGACGCTGCAGCAGTCCACATCCCGCCTCCCCACGGTCAATTGCAATCAGCCGTCCCCGTATCCCCAAATTCTTGCGAGCCTGTTTCAATACCAGAAGGCCGGATTTTCCGAAAGCGCCCAATACCGCAACCGTCTGGCCCGGTTGAACCAGTTTGCGGGTTTGCGCAGGTGCCCCGCACACATCGAGCACAGCCAGCGATATCTTCAATGGCATATCATCTGACAGTTTGGCATAGAGCCCGCTTTCGAACAGAATCGCCTTCCCGCGAATGTCCACTTGCCCCGTTTTCTTATTCACATGGAGGATTTCCTCAATCACAAGAGGGGTCAGGGAGAGGGAAACCAGAGTGGCAATCCGGTCACCAGCTTGAAGCTGGCTCCGGTCCCGCAGATCCTCGCCAATTTCCGCAACGTGTCCAATCAGCATGCCGCCGGACCCGGTTACCGGGTTGTGATGCTTCCCCCGCTCCTTTACAATCCGCTGCATGATCATGCCGATCCGCTCTTCATCATCACCCGCTTCTTCCCGAATCTGCCGGAAGGAAGCCGAATCGATGTTGAGAGTTTCCACATCGATCAGGATTTCATTGCTCCAAACCTCCATACTGTTGTCCACCCGCCATGCCGGTTGCGGCAAGACCCCCTTCGGTTCAAGGGATCTGTGCAATCCGTATCGACTCCCCTTTTTCATGAAGCACCCCCTGCGGCATTGTTCTTCGGGCGCCCCCCCAAAAGACCGCCCTACTACACGAGAAAGCCCGTCGTACCAACTAAATATTGCAACAATCATGCCAAAGAAAAATGCTAAATTTTCGGCACAAAAAAAGGCCCGCTGCAATACGAGGCCTAAACAATTTTGGAATAGGTGATTTTGAGGCTCTTATTGACTGCCTAGAAATGAGGATTTCAGGAATAAGAGATTTTCAAGTATCTATTTGAACGTTGGTACCAACGGGGAATATAAATTTGATCGAATAAGCACCTTGGGATCCCTTATTCAGAAAAAACATTTTATCCGTATGAAATAAGGGCACCAAAGTCTCTTAATTTGAGTATCAGACTCAAAAACAAAAAAAGCGGATCCAAAATCCGCAAACAACTTCTGAAGAAAAGTACTCAATAGAGGATTTTTCGATAGCCTGAAAACCAATTTACCGCTATTCCTTGTTTCTCCCCCTGCCGACCCGATACTGCAGGGTCTGACGAGGCATGCCGAGCCGCTTGGCTGCCTGCACCACATTTCCTTTGGTTCGTTCCAGCCACCGCTCAATGATCGTTCGTTCCACCCGATCCAGATACTCCCGCAGCGACAAACCCGATGCTTCAAATTCTTCCAGCACGCCGAGCCCCTTGGCAGTTGAGTTGCCGGAGCCATCTGAGCCAGCGGCATGCTTCCGTTGAACACCCGCCTCCTGTGCAATTTGGGGCGGAATCAACTCGATTCCAATCGTATCCTCCCGAACGAGATTCATAGCACTTTCTATTGCATGCTGCAGTTCCCGCACATTTCCGGGCCAATGGTAGAGCTGAAAGCAGCGCTCCACCTCCGGTGTCAGCCTGTCAACCCGTTTGTGAAACCGTTCATTGTACAACTCCAGAAAATGCCGGGTCAGCAGACGGATATCTTCCTTGCGCTCCGCCAGTCTTGGCAGGTGCAGGGAAACCACGTTCAGTCTGTAATAAAGGTCTGCCCGCAGAAGCCCTTTTTGGATCGCCTCCAGCGGATCGCTGTTGGTGGCCGCCAGAACCCTCACATTTACAGGCGTCACTTTCGTGTCCCCGATTCTGCGCACATACCCTTCCTGCAGCACGCGAAGCAGCTTCACCTGAAGCTCCAGCGGCATCGAGTTGATTTCGTCAAGAAACAGGGTTCCCCCATCCGCCAGCTCAAACAAACCCGGCCGATTCTCGGCCCCTGTGAAACTCCCTTTGACCGTTCCGAACAGAAGACCTTCCAGCAGCGAAGCCGGCATGGCTGCGCAATTCTGGGCAATAAAAGGACGGTTCCTTCTGAGCGAGAAATTGTGGATCGACTGTACAAACAGTTCCTTGCCGGTACCCGTTTCCCCACAGACAAGCACCGATGAATCGGTGGACGAAGCCCGGGCCGCCAGCTCTTTCAATTCAATCATTCGCGGATTGCATGTGATAATGTCGTCAAAGGTGTAGCGGGCCTCCAATTTTTGACGGGGTTTCGCCTTCCGTTGGGAAATCAGACTGGCCTGCAGGTCAATCAGCTTCTCCGCCAGTTCCTTCACTTGCGTAAGATCCTTGGCTACTTCCAGGGCCCCGATCAATTGACCCCGGGAAAAAATGGGCATTGTGCTGTTGACAGTATGCACCGCCTTCCCATGAACGTTGGTATAAGTTTGTTTGACATGATCGACCGGCTTCCCCGTCGCAAGCACCTGAAGCAGCGTACTCGTATCCGGTCCAAGCGAAGGAAACACGTCCAACACATGCTTGCCGATCACTTCTTCCGGCACCAACCCGTCAAGTTTGCCCGCCACTTCATTGTAAAAGACAGTGATTCCGTCCCGGTTTACCGCATGAATCCCCTCGTCGATCGATCCCAGTATCGCATGCAGCATTTCCAGTGTATTGGCCGCTGACGCTTCCAAGCCGTACACCCCCTTGTTTTCTCAGTATTCACTTTATGAGAAGATGCCAAAAATTGGGCATTCAGATGTCAAAAAACCGGCATTATTCGGAAACCCCCGGCATTGTCCGGAGGTTTCGTCGATTTTACCGGCTGATTTTGAATTTGCTGATCAGTTCCTGCAGTTCCAGGGCATGTTCACTCAAAGAGGAAGCAGACCTGGCGATCTGCTCCATGGAGGCCAACTGTTCCTCCGAGGCAGACGCCACTTGAAGGGAGTGGGTTTCCGATTGTTTGGCAATGCTGGTCATCTGCTCAACAGAGGCCAATACCTGTTCCGACCCGGCTGACATCTGCTGGGAGGCGGCCGAAATCTCCTGAATCTGGCCTGCAACTTGCTGCGAAGCGTTGACGATTCGCGAAAAAGAGATTCCCGCAGTCCGGAAAAGTTCCATTCCTGATTGAACTTCTTCCATGCCTTCATCCATGGATTTCACAGCTTTGGCCGTATCTGCCTGGATTTCCTGGATTAACGCCGCAATTTGACCGGCTGACGCCTCCGATTGCTCCGCAAGTTTCCTTACCTCATCCGCCACGACTGCAAAACCTCTTCCATGTTCGCCTGCCCTTGCCGCCTCAATGGCTGCGTTCAGCGCCAACAAATTGGTTTGCGACGCAATACCGGTGATGACTTCGACAATCTGTCCGATGGCTTCTGAACGTTCCCCCAGATGCTTGACGACTGCTGCGGAATGGGTAACCGCAGCCTGTATCGAATCCATCTGTTGCACTGCCTGCTGAACAGAATGATTCCCTTGTTCCGCCTGCTGTGACATCTCAAGCGAAGCCTCGGAAACGACAGATGAACTCTCCGCCACCCGCTGAATTCCTCCAGCCATTTCTTCCAACGCTTTCTTGCTTTCTTCCGCGCCGCGGGCTTGCATTTCAGCCCCAGTTGCCACCTCGTGAATAGAGGCTGCGATCTGATTGGCTGCCTGTGTGCTTTCTGCGGCACTGGCAGCCAGCTGTTCCGACAAGGCTGCCGTCTGATGAGCCGTTTCGTTTACATGGCCGAGAACATTCTCCCAGGTGCCGACCATTTGATTGATCGAAACCGCAATCGGTTTCAGTTCCCCTACTTTGTCCTCATCAAGTCGAGCGGTCAAATCGCCGTCCGCAATCGCTTGAATGTGGGAGATGATTCCCTTCATGGGTGCCATGAAACGCTTGTAGTTCAGAGCGCTGATGATCAATCCCATCATTCCGCCCCCCAAAGAAACCAATGACAGGTTGATCCAGACAGCCTTTCCCCTGATTTCGTTGCCATATACTATCCCGACACCGATGACCATCGCCCCCAAAGCTCCCAATACGGCAGAACGGATGATGTACTTCGCCACTGTCTTCCTCTGCATGCCCTCACCCCATTATTTTAAACCGACTGTTCAGTCAAATATCGGTATCTAAATATTCACTCAGCTATTTCATTTCTCCTGCTCGAAATTTGTCGAAAAGAAAAAAAATATGAGAAAAGCCTTGATCCCTTTCTTTCAAGGAATCAAGGCTGTTTGTTACCTATTATTGCATGTAGACGCCTGAAGATTGTTTTTCCGCAAGATGGTCCCAAACGCGGTTGATCACCACTGCAGCCTGTGCTTTGGTCACGACTCCCCGTGGATCGAAATTTCCGCCGTAGCCGGTCATGATGCCAAGTGACGAAACAATCGCAATATCCCCCACATATCGGTCTGATGTTATGTCCCGGTACCTGTTTATAAACGTGTTGGGGACAGTGGACAGTTTGCCGTACCCCATAATCGTTACCATCACATCTGCTAGCTCTTCGCGGATTAAGAAATCATTGGGCCGGAACCGTTTGGCCTCCGGATCCACCCATCCGCTGTTGACGGCACTTTGAATAAAGCCGAAATTGAAGTCCGAATCCGGGACATCCGAAAACTCAAACCTGCCCGACCATTGATGGTTGGTTGGAAAGCCCGATTTGATCAGGTAGCGCATCATGTCGCCGCGGGTAACCCCTTCATCCGGATACATCTTTCCGTCTTTCAGGTCTTTGTCGATCATGACGCCGCGATCCAGCATCCATTGCAGATATTTCTCCGCCCAATGGCCTTTGATGTCATTCGCAACCGGACGCTTGGGCGGCTCCGGTACTTCCCATTCCCCCTTCACCGCATCCAAATCGTGTGGGTATTTGTCAGCCGGGGGCGCATAAACCAATGCCACCCCTTTTTGTGGACCTTGCTCATAGGGATTTTTCCCCTTCTCAAAGACCGGCAGATATTGCAGGCGCAGGGGGAACGCTTCCGCGAATTTGCCTCTGGCCTGATCCATGGTCACGATGCCCTCTGCGGGCGCGAATTGAATATCCGCATTCCAATCCCCGCCGCTGAAAAATTCTTTGATGTTCCCCGTGTCCGGGTCCATTGACAATGCAATCGTTCCATCACGAAAAGGAATCCCGTTCACCAAACGGACAAAATGGAAGGCATAAGCAGGTCCGGTCTTCAACCCATGCTTCACATCCCACAAAGGATCCAGCGCAATCAGATGTACCTTCGTCGGTATAGCCTGTTTGACAAACCCGATCGCTTTCTGACGTGCCTGCTCTTCCGACAAGCGGGGGTTCGTTGGAAACTTATACGGTTCTTCACCGAATTCATGCCGAATGAAAAACCTTAATTCTCCGGTTTTGGCATCTATCGAAACCGTTGCTCCGTCGTGCGTCTTCGGGTCATTCGGTTCGCCTTTCTGATACTCGAATGTCCAAACCGAGTTACGCTCGCTGTGTTTCTCATAACGTCCGCTCGTCTGTTTGTACCCCGACAGGTTGAGTTGATAAGCGGCAACCATTTCCGCTGCCTCTTCCTGCGTGAGGTCTTTCAAAACCTTTGGTTCGCCCGGTTTTTCGGCCAGTAAGGAATAACCTGCGGCCGTTTTGGGTTGCACCGGTTCTCCAAATGAGTCAATTTCAACACCTTTCATCGCATCAATCACAGGGAAATTGTGTCCTTCCCGATAAGGACCGTAAAAGAGTTTCGCCTCGTTGCCATCCTTCGAATCGGGCTTGTAGACTCTCTGATAACGAAGTTCCAGGGTAAGCGCCGCTTTGAAGGCTTCCGTTGCCCGTTCCTTGCTGATCGCATCAACAGGCTTCGGAAACTCCAGCCCTTCGGTCCATTCACAATAATAATTTCGCAGCTGTCCTTTGCCATTGACAGTAATGGAAACGTGGTTGGGAGGATACGGAATCCCGTCCACCGTACGAACAAACTTGAATGTATGCATGGTTTGGCCGGATCCGAAGTCCTGAGGCAACTCCTCTTCTGTAACCTGATTTGCTCTGTCGGGAGCCAGTTTGTTCAAATATTCTTTGACCATGGTCCGGGCTTCGTCCCGCGAGATTGCGGAATCCCCCTGCCCATCGTCATTGTCGTGCGCGTTCAGATTCAGAAGAGCACCCGTTTTTCCATGCATTGTAAACGTTATGGAACCATTGTCGGGTTTTCCTTTTTTTTCAAAGCGGATGGTCCACACGCTGTTCTGTCCATAGATTCCCGGATGATCCTTTGACTCGTAATAGGACGCCTCCACCAACTCATACCCATCAGGTATTGAAACCAGTTTTTTCGCCGCCTCGATCGCTTGCTCCTTGGACATTGCCGTTGTGGTTCCGGTGGTAGCCTTTGCCATAACGGAGTATGGCACAGTTGTCAGCAGCATGCACGCTGCCAGGCCGGCTGCCGCCGCTTGTTTCCAATTCTTCATTGCCCTGCCTCCCTCTACTGCGGGATGGACCAAATGGACTATTTCGTCATGAAATAGGGATACTGGTTCTTTTCCTTGACGTGATCCAGCATCTTGGTCAGCACAACGGCAGCCTGCGCTTTGGTCACGCTTTGTTTCGGACTGAATTTGCCTTCCCATCCGCTCATAATGCCAAGCGCATTGACAATGGCAATGTCGCCCATGTATGGCCCGTCATTGGCCACATCCGGGAAATGATTGACGAATGCTTGCTTCGCATCTGCCAGTTTCGCGTAGCCAAGCACTGCTGTCACCATATCCGACAGTTCTTCACGGGTAACCGGATCCTCCGGCCGGAAGTTCTTCACGTTCTTGTCAATCCACTTCCGGGCTGCCGCTTCTTCGATATAGTTGTAGTTCGGGTGGTCCTTGCCGACATCGCCAAAAGATGCGGCCGCTTTCTGTTCAAACGGACGTGGTCCGTCCATGCTCAGCAGCAGGTACTTTACCATGTCGCCGCGGGTGACCGTCCCCTCCGGTTCCAGTTTCCCGTCCTTTACTTTGAACACTCCACGGTCTGCCAGATAGCGGAGTTGCTTTTCCGCCCAGTGTCCCTGAATGTCATTGATTTCAACCGGTTCTGCCGGCGCCTCCCCATAAAGCGTTACCCACTCTCCCGTCACAGCATTCAGCATTTGCATGTTGCCGAAGCTTGCCGGGGCGTAAACAAGAGCCACTCCCGATGGCTTTCCGGGTTCATAGGGGGTTTGGCCTTTGTCGTAGATGGCCATGTATTGGAGACGCAGCTTGTATTTCTCAACATATTTGTTCTTGGCCGTTTCCAGATCCAGTACATTCTCCTTGGGCTGGTATTTGACATTGTCATTCCATCCCCAACCTGCGGAGAATTCCCGAATCTCTCCGGTGTTCGGATCAATCACCACCCTGGCGCCGCCTTCCCGATCCGGCACACCGTTTACCAGGCGCACGAACTCAAAGGAGTGGAATGGGTATCCCAATCCCATCTTCGGATTGCTGTTGAGGCTCAGTTCAAATGCGGGATTTAGCGCAATTTTGTCAATTTGGGTGGGCAGAGCGGACTTGAGGAATTCGATTGCCCTGGATTTTGCCTGTTCCCTTGTCACTTTGGGATCTTTGGGCATTTCTTCCGGTCCTTCCCGCCACTCGTTGCGGTAGTATTCGCGCAACTCACCGGTCTTGGCATCAATTGCGACGGTGATATTTTTCATAGTTTTGTAATCTTTGGGATCTCCCATCCGGTAGTGGAAGCGCCACATGAGGTTTCTGTCCTTGTAATTCTCAAAGTTGACAGTTTCCAGAGTATACCCTTTCAGATCCAGATTGTAGGAATCCACAATCGCCTGGGCTTCTTCCCTGGTCAGTTCTTTGGCAGCTTTCGGCGCACCCGGCTTATCCGCAAGCGGCTTGAACTCCATCGCAGGCTTTGCCGGAACCGGCTTGCCGTCCATGCCGATTGCCTCTCCCTTGGCTGCGTCAATCATGGGGAATGGGCTGCCCATGCCGTAGGTATCCCAAGGGCCGTAGAGGAGTTGGGACTCGATTTCATCCCACGCATAGGGCTTGTAAATGCGTTGGTATTGAAGTTGAAGATTCAGGGAACTCTTGAAAACTTCCCTGGCTTTTGCCGCATCGACAGACGCCTGAAGATCCGGGAACTGCATGTTGTCAGACCAGTTGTAGTTGTACCCGCGAAGTTCGCCTTTGCCGTTGACCCGGATGGTGATGCCGTCTGCAGGATAAGGAATTCCGTTTACAACGCGTTCGAAACGGAACATCTCCATGGCACTGCGGCCATAGGGCCCATAGGCATAATATTTTTCCTGCAATTCCGCCTCTTTGACCTGATTGGCTTTGTCGGGGGCCAGTTTCTTCAGGAATTCCAGCGCCCTGGTTCTGGCTTCGTCCCGGGTGATCGAGTTCTCGATGGTCGAATCGTCCTGCTGGAAGAAATCGAGATTCACAACGATTCCTTTCGCAGCGTCCACGACTGCATGAATGTTGCCTCTTTCATACCGCTCCTCTTTGCCGAAAGTGATCATCCATGCACTGTTTCGTCCATAGGGCCCATAGCCGTCTTTGGCATCATGGAACGACACGTTCAGCACTTTGTAATCTTCCGGAATTGAGACGAACTTCTTGACAACATTGACCGCTTCTTCCTGTGTCATTGTGGATGCGGTCGCTGCCGGTGATTCGGCAAGCGCGGCATACGGCACGGACGTAAACAGCATTCCCAGTGTCAGTGCAACCGCGGTGGTCCGTTTGAACTTTTTCATACAGATCCTCCTTTTTCCTGTCTCCCTATGTACCCCAGTGCTTCCAAAATCTAGTATATTACCCCTACATAGTATTAGACGAGGGAGGCCACAAAAAGTTACCATCTCCGCAAGAAATTTTTTAAAACAAAAAACCGGCCGTGCTTACTGCCACAGCCGGCTGATCCAACTGAACACTACACCGCCAAGCCAGATCCCCACAATCCCAAGCACCCCCGAAAAAACGGGCGGGGCAGGCAGCGGCAGCTTCATTGCCGAGAACAGAAACCCGACAATCAAACCTGTTGCCAATGACAACACCCAAACTCGCATATCCAAAGAAACATTCCCCTTTCCGGTAAAAAAATGAAGCCGCAATCAAATGTCAGTATTCACGTGCATTTCAACTTCCATTCGGCTCACGGAACCTGCCATATCCATGATGTACCCGATTCGGAGCTGCCCGCCTTCAGGCGACAGGTTCTGTTCCAGGCGAAAGGTCTCAAATTGCACCGGCAGATGACCGTGGGGAGTAACCAGTGTGGTGGAATCGCCTGCCCCTTTTTTGAAGAAAGCACGCAGTTCCGTGGCCCCCTGGCGAATCAGGGAAGCCTGCGCAGTTTCCAGCTTCCAGGTGGTCTGAATCCGGTCCGATTCATCTTGACCCTGTTCCTGATAGATGAGGTAAAGCGCGGTTTGTTTCTGATAAAGAAAGCCCGAGTGACTTGATGTAAATGTATGCGTTGTGCCGTCTTCCAATGTTTGCCTGGTGTGGATGCGTATCTTTGCGGGAATCTTTTCCACGTCGTCACCTCCAACGATATGATAGTACCACAAATTATTCTTTCCAAGCTGTTCACAAAGCAAGAAGACCTGCATTAACACCCTCAATTTCTTATAGATTGGAGTTGCCGCACAAAATTACGGAACCTGAAGGTACGAATCCGGTTTGTTTTGGTTACCCTTAGCAGGCAGGAAAGCTACCAGCTGCAAAATAGGACTGCATTTCAGGCTTATATTTGTCGATTCAAAGGTACTCCCGGAAATAAGACTGGTTATCAGTTCTATTTGCTATTTTCTGCCTGCGCCTTGGTAAAATCCCCCGGATAGGACTGATAATCAGTTCTATTTTAAGAGTGAAATCAAAAAATAAAAAATAAGACTGACAATCAGTCCTATTTTTACAATGGGCAGGTTTACGGAAAAATTGGATGCAAGGCTATCAGTTGTAAAGCTTACGTGATTTGTTGAAGAACAAAATAAAAGAGGACACATGTTATTCATATATATGTGTCCTCTCATGATTTTTAAGGTTTACGGTGCCGCAACTTCCGTAATCCGGCCCTCTACTGCAGCCGAGAAGGGCTGCGTCAATTGCTTGATATAATTGACAAGAGCGTCGATATCTGTCGGCCCCACTTCCCTGTTCTGACCCTCTTTCAGAACGGTGAAGTTGTCTCCCCCGTCAGCCAGGAAGCTGTTGACCGTGACCGTATAAGTTGCTTTCGGGTCAATCGGAGTCCCGTCCGGGAGCGTGATGTCAAGAATCTTTCTGGCTGCTTTGTCTCTTGTATATTTCAGACCGGAGATTTGCAAGGTTCTCAAGCCAATGGATCCGTCTGTCTTTGTATACCACTGCTGTTCCAGCAGTTTGCGAATTTGTTCGCCGGTAAGGGTCATCTTGACCAGATCGTTGTTGAAGGGTTGAACGGTGTAGAGTTCGCCCCAGGTGACTTCTCCCTTGTCGATGCTTGTTCGGATGCCTCCCGGGTTCATGAACGAGAAGTCCGTCTTCATCGTGGCCCGTTGGGCGTCCGCAATCAGGTTGCCGATGGCAACTTCTTTCTCGTAACGGTCATCATATGGCAGATCGTCAGCTGCGGTTCCCACCACCTCGTTGACAATCGGAGCCACTTGGGCTTCATACTTTTCAATCATCGCCTTGATTGCAGGGTCAGGTGTCTTGCCTTCGTGGAACGTGGTGACGATTTCCGTTTTCTTGGAGACGATATCCCCGGTTTTCTTGTCAATTTCAAGATCCACGTCAGAGAATGCCGTTCCGTAAGCATAAGACTGGACGATCAGTTTGCCATCCACCACGGCGTTCATAAATTGATGGCTGTGGCCGGCAAAGATCACATCCACTTCATCGTCGATGGCGTTGGCAATCTCGACCGCTTCACCAGTCGGATTGCTGCCGTCCTGTCTGGAGGTTCCCGGATTATGGGCCAGGACGATGATCGACTTAACACCCTTATTTTTCAGGAGTTTCGCATATTTGTTGATGGCTTCCGCTTCGTCTGTAAACTGCACATCCTTGACTCCGCTGGGGATCACAATGCTGGGCGTGTCAGACAGAACCACCCCGATGAAGCCGATCTTCACCCCGTTTACCACCTGCACATGGAACGGCGGCAGAATGGGCTCGTTGGTGCTCTTGTCTACCACATTGGCAAGCACATACGGAAACTTGGCCCCTTTAAATTTTCCGGTCTTCGGGTGATAGCCGCCGTAAATCAGGCGCATCATCTCGTCTACGCCCTCGTCAAACTCATGATTGCCGGGCACTCCAAGATCGAACCCCAGTTCGTTGAGAATTTCAATTGTCGGTTCATCCTGCAGCAAAGAGGATACCGGAGCACTGGCACCAACCACGTCACCGGCATGTACCAGCAATGTGTTTTTGTTTGTAGCTTCCCTTTCCTTCAGATAAGTTGCCAGATAATCGGCACGACCCACATCTTTCCCCCCGACTTTGCGGGTCACGTTCAACTGTCCGTGAAAATCGTTGATTCCCAGAATTTGTACCTGAATGTTCTGGCTTTTAACAGCTTCCGCATCTGCAGCTGCTGCGGATAATTCCGGGTTTGCCGCGGCAACAGGGCTGACTGCCAATACGGCTGCCAATCCCGTAACAGGTATGGCTTTTCGAAGTTTGCGCCAGATTGTTGATTTCCCCATACGATCCCCTCCCAAAAACATTCTATTAGAACATTTTCAGAGTAATGCAAGAGTATGAAGAGAAAATGAAAGGTTTGTAAACTATCGGTAAATCCAACCCACCTGCAAATCCCGACTGCGGTACGTTATGCGCTTGCAAATCGCAGGTCTTTCTTGATTCCATGACAGAGTCGGTATACAATCGTATACAAAAGTATTCCTCTCGCGATAGGGGATGAAATGGGAATATGGCCATGACATACCGGAAAGAAAAGATCCAATCGTTCGTCGAACGCCTTCAGATCAGACGATCGATCCTGCAAAACAAATTGAAAGAACCGGAGTATGCGAACCAGCTTGATTTTCTCAAAGGACAACTGTTCGCGATCGATATGGTCATCGAGGAGCTTTTCCGGGAGTTCAAGTGACGGCCCAGATCCGATCCTTCAAACAAGGAGGGAACTGAATGGAAGGAATTCAGGCAGCAAGCCACAAAATGCCGCAAACAAAAACCAAAACGATTACGAAATACCTGAAAAGGATCCTCTTCATTACCCTCGGAGCCGTGTTAGTGTCTATCGGACTCGAAATTTTCCTCGTTCCCAACCAAATCATCGATGGGGGAATCGTAGGAATTTCCATCATCTTTTCCCACCTTTCCGGATGGCCCCTTGGGATGTTTCTGTTCTTTCTGAATCTGCCTTTTTTATTGATGGGATACAATCAGATCGGCAAAACGTTCGCTTTGTCCACATTGCTTGGGGTATCTGTAATGTCCGTTGGCACACAGCTTCTCCATCCGGTGCCAGGTCTGACGGATGATCCTTTGCTGGCCTCCGTGTTTGGCGGAATTATCCTGGGAATCGGCGTTGGAATGGTCATCCGGTACGGAGGATCGCTTGACGGTACGGAGATGGTAGCGATCATGATCAACAAGAAGACTCCTTTTTCTGTTGGCGAAACCGTGATGTTCTTCAACGTTTTCATTCTGGGCAGCGCCGGCTTTGTATTTGGCTGGGACCGGGCCATGTACTCCTTGATCGCTTATTATATTGCCTTTAAAATGATTGATCTCACAATCGAGGGCTTCCAGGAGTCGAAATCGGTTTGGATCATAAGCGAAAATTACAAGGAAATCGGTGAAACCATCCTGGCCCGCCTGGGACGGGGAGTCACCTATTTGAACGGCGAAGGCGGATTTACAGGCGACGACAAAAAAGTTGTCTTCTGCGTCATTACAAGACTGGAGGAAGCCAAGCTGAAATTGATCGTGGAAGAGGTAGATCCCTCCGCATTTCTGGCCATCGGCACCATTGCGGAAGTCAGGGGTGGCCGCTTCAAGAAGCGCTCTATCCATTAGCCTTCAACAATCTCACCAGGAGGGGTTGGAATGGTTTGCACCAGCTGCAACGGCACCGGAAAGCTAAAGCTGACACTTCCCATGCCGATGGAAGTACCCTGCGGAAGATGCGGGGGTACCGGAAGAGTGAAGCCCAATGACAAGATACAACGCAAAGGAATATCGAAATTCTTCGTGAAAAAACGATCCGATTAAACAGTGGGGCTGTCCCAATATGGGAAAAGGCAAGCATTTTGAAAAATTGCGGTGATTTTCAATGTTATTTTGGAAATCGAAGTGGTGGTTTTCAAAATAGTGATGATTTTCAACTCTAATTTAAGAGATTTTGACAAGAATAGCGTTGAAAAACACCGATATTTCGAAAGGGTACTCTAAGCGGGCTGTCTCAGGACAGCCCGTCTCTATAGAGGTCAACCTATTTCACTAGCCCCAGCAGCACTTCCCGAATCAGCTTCGAGGCCACAATCTGAGATAACTCCGAAGGATCAATGCCCGGGGCCACTTCCACTACGTCAAATCCAACCACGTTGATACCGGCCCCGGCAATGGCATGGATCGACTCAAACAGCTCGGCGGACGTGATGCCTCCCGGTTCTGCGGTTCCCGTGCCGGGCGCAAAGGCGGGGTCCAGCACATCGATGTCCACTGTCACATAGACGGGACGTCCTTGCAGCTCCGGCAGGACTTTCTTCAGCGGTTCCAGCACCTTGAACGGGTAAAAGTTGGTGTTCTCCCGGCCCCACTTGAACTCTTCCCGTGTACCTGAGCGGATACCGAACTGGTAGATATTCTTCGGATTGAGAAAGTCCCTCGCTGCCAGACGGATGACAGCCGAGTGGGAAAGCGGTTCCCCTTCATATTGTTCCCGCAGGTCGGCATGAGCGTCCAGTTGCACCACGACCAGGTCCGGATACTTCTTGTGCAGCGCCTTCAGCGGAGAGTAGGTGACCAGGTGCTCCCCGCCAATGCCCAGCGGGAACTTGCCGTCTGCGACGATCTTGTCCACAAACTCCTCAATTTGTTCCAGGGAACGCCCCGGATTTCCAAAGGCAAGCGGAATGTCCCCCGCATCAAAATACTTCACATCTTCCAGATGCTTGTCCAGATAAGGGCTGTATTCTTCAAGTCCGATGGACACTTCCCGGACTCGTGCCGGACCGAGGCGTGTGCCGCTTCGGAAGGATACGGTCCAGTCCATCGGCATCCCGTAAATCACCACTTGTGCACCCTCATAATCTTGAGTGGCGCCAATAAACTCGTTGCCTGTGTAGGCTGGGTCAAACTTCATTGGGTGAAGTGCCATTTTTCCGCCCCCAAACGGTTATTTCAAGAGTTCTTCCACAAACTTCGGCAAGTTGAAAATCGACTTGTGAATCTTCGGCGAATAGTACTTGGTGCCCGGCGGATCAAACAGCTTGGACTCATCCACTTCCAGCGGGTCGTATTTCTTGGAACCCATGGTAAAGCTCCAGAGCCCCGACGGATAGGTCGGAATCGAACAGGTGTAATACCGGGTAACCGGGAAGATGGATGAAATGTCTTTGAACACCCTGGTAATCAGTTCCCGGTTGAACCAGGGAGACTCCGACTGGGCCACCATGATGCCGTCTTCTTTAAGAGCTTCATAGATGCCCTGGTAAAAGTCCTTTGCAAACAGGCCCACAGCCGGACCGACCGGCTCGGTGGAATCCACGAGAATGATGTCATACTCGTTCTTGTGCTCCATCACATGCTTGATGCCGTCGATCACCTGCACATCCACCTTCGGATTGCCGGTCAGCTCGCTGGCAATCTGCGGCAGGTATTGCTTTGACACTTCTATAACACGACCGTCGATTTCGGCGAGAACCGCTTTTTCCACACTCGGATGCTTGACGATTTCACGGATCGCACCGCCGTCTCCCCCGCCTACCACCAGCACCTTTTTCGGGTTCGGATGGGTGTTAAGCGCTACGTGGGAAATCATCTCATGATAGACAAACTCATCCTTGTCGGTGGTCATGACCATGCCGTCGAGGACCAGCATTTTGCCCCATTGCAGGGTCTCAATCATATCAATCTTCTGGAATTCCGACTGTTCCTCGTGCAGGCTTTTCTTAACCTTGGCAGTGATGCCAAAGTTCTCCGTCTGCTTCTCCGTATACCAAAGTTCCATGGTGCTTTCCCCCAATCATCATCGCTTTTTACAGGTTTCCTCTGTGTTGTGCAACTTATCCAATTGATCCACTTTTCTCCTGCAACAAAAGATCATTATACAGCAAGCTGTTTGATCTAGCAATTTGCTTGAAAGGGGTTACTTGGAAGGGCTTCACAGAGTTGAAATGATAAATGTGACTCATCCATGTGAAAAAGGAAGGTCACATTTGTACTCGCTTTTACTGCTGTAGAAGAATATAAATTACGGCAATAGAGTGTAATCCAATGTAAACAACAAAGAACGCCTTCCAAAAGTCATACCAGAATTCCCCTTTTGAGTATTGCTGTTTCGATAGCATATCAACTTTCTTTTCTAACTCCGCTACTCGTTGCATTAGATTCTGGAGATCGTGCTGTTCCATTATTTCTCCCCTCCCACTTTTCGAAACCAACCGGTATATATTCCTTTAAGGCGGTACCAGACAAAAGTCATTACGAATGCAACAAAGAAGTGAATATACCAGACTTTCATATACTCAGAAAAATTATCTTCTACGTAAAAGCGTCTAAAAAACAGACCAACCAAAACATAAACAATAAAAAAGACCAGAACAATCCGCGCTATCTCTAATAAAAATAAGAGTATTGTTTTCATAATACCCACCTTGTTGAAGTATGTTTTATTCTGTAATCAATCTAAGAGGCAATGAGAGCCCATACGAGAAAAAGCAGCCAAAGAACAATAAATACCGAATGCCAAATTAATCCCGTCGTTCGTAAAAAGTTCTTCTCCCCATTGAACGCAAACACGAGTCCTAATATCGACAAAACGATGATTCCCCAAAAGAAGTACTTACCTGTCACCACCATCCCGCTCAGCAAAACTCCAAATAGAAGAAGCCCAAAATGAAAAACCTGGGTTCATTTGTTGACACCAACCAGTCTTCAGATTCAAACGAGCTTTAATTCGAAAGAACAAAGGGGCGATGCTCAGTAGTTTTTTCTATTTTTAACTTAAGGGGGTACTCTATCTTTATGACCTTTCCATCTTTTGTTGTGAACTTGGAATTAAGGACAGTAAACTCTTTCACATGATCTTTTTCGATGACAAATAAGTGAACATTTTCTTCCCATGTCATAAGTTTTTGCTTAACTCTAGATTCCGGACAACAGCTGTATCCGTACTATTCACACAACCAGCTAACAACAGGAAAACAAAGATAAACAAAAACGGTTTGAAGTGTATCATAATATATATCTCCAAGAAAAATCTTATTTTACCCATCTTCCTAAATAATGCGTAAGCAAAAGTGTTACAATAAACATCACAAACAGTACAATAATTTGTATTACTGCAACCAATGGAGAAATGCCAAAGAATGTATTGAATATCCATTGTGCTATTTTGAAAAAAACGAAAAATATACTACAGAATAAAATAAAAAGGATAACGTTCCTCAAGAATAAAATCCTCCCCTAAATGTGATAGGAACTGAATGTTCAAATACACTCAGTTCCATTTTATCGTTTTACTTATATGTTTGCTGTGAAAGTATCGGTTTGTACAGTGCTTACCTGTCTGGATGTTGCATGATGTCTTATCGCTTTCATTTAAACCTATTAGCAATCTCCACTAATGCTTCTTCGGATGCCAGATCACTACCTGCTCCAACTTGCACAGTAAATAGGATCTCACCATTGGTCCAGTGTATAATCGCGAGCTTTTCATCCTTCCTAAATTTAGCATTTGAATTGTTTAATGTTACTTCTTTTTCCGATTTGTCAGATGGCCAACCTAAATGTCTTAATTTATCTCCTTTTTCCTCACGCACATCAAAAATATATTTGTTATCTGCAGAAGCAAAGGACAAATTGACAGAATTAGGTTTGCCAGTGTTGGGGTCTACACCCACCAACACCTCTTTAAGTTCCATATCGTGTGGCAATGAACTAGGCATTACGATTTTAAAGGGTAATTGATCTTGTGCTTGTTTCAACAACGAATTATTTGGTGGAACATCCACTTGCGTTGGTTGACTTGTACACCCTGTAAACAATGCCACCGATATAATCAGAGCGACAGGCAGCATTTTTAACCTCATCGGGTCACCTCACCGTTATTCACTGCTTAAAAAGTTTCGCAATTTGAACCAGCGTTTCTTCGGAGGAAATATCGCTGTTTGGATTGGTTATCGCGAAGAAATTTACATCTCCTTTCGACCAGGAAATAGCTGCAATTTTGTCGGTCAAAACATATTCCGCACCCTTATTATTTATAGCAAGTTTTTTATTTTTAATTCCTTTGCCTTTGATGGTGTTTGTCGCTTTTCCTTCCCAAACTTGCAGTATATTTTTCTTATCAGGAGAAGCGAACGTTAAAATAGCACGGGCTAATTTTGGATTATTAATCCCAGTTGGAGGGTGGGAAACGACTACTTCTTTAAGAACCAAACCATAAGGCAAGTCACTCGGAGCTATTATTGAGAAGGGTACTTCAGCCTGAACTTCTGCTAATGATTTAGATTTTAATTCTGTATGTTGCCGTTTGATATCAATCTTAGTTTTAGTGGAATCATTGTTACTAGCAAAACTTGATTGAGTAGCCAAAAATGTCAACCCTACCGTTAAGATTGTATAAACTAACCAGCTTTTTTTCATTTTTAATCCCTCCTAGTAAGCTATAAAAACTACAGAATCTACTGCTGTATTTTGGACTTGGTAACCATCTTTAGTTTGTTGTCCTACTCCTATATATTGTTCCATATAAGGATAGGCATTTTCTTGCCACCCTGGAGTCCATGGGTCATTAACTTTTACGTTAAGGCTTGAATTAAGTGCTACACCGTAAACATTACTTATAGGGAAAGTATTGTTTTCATTTACCGAATCCACCAACCAAGTAATTCCAAAAAATAACTGTTTCGGAGAACTAGACCCTCGGTACCAATTGAAATTATTCAGATAAAGAGTACCGTCATTATTGTTGTCACCATCGACAGAAAGATTCCAGCTGTAGCTATTTTTTTGTATGTCTGTTCCGCTAAAAGAAACAGAGCGTGTCATGTAAGTACTAGTAATAGTCATAGTTTTTGATTGGGCATAGGCTAAACTAGAAATGGCGGCAAACCCAATTAAGCTCGACAACAGTATTCTTTTTAACCTCATCTTTTTTCATTACCCTCCTCAATAAATTTATGATCTATCCTGAGAATAGTCGAATCTTATATTGCTTCTTGTAATGAAGAATGTTTTTTGACATTTTGTTGGCGGTTACATCCTTTCATCTCCTCCCTTCTTACCTCTTGTCTAACTTCTTGTTTGACTCTGGAAGCTGCAAAATATGAAGCGCTTACAGCTACTCCCGCTACTAGCATTGTAGATGCTAGAGCTCACCAAAGAATTTTTGTTCTAGCAATAAATTATTTACTGCTATAACTAGATCATAGATTTTGTTTTTTAAAAAAACATCCGTATATACCGCAAAGTTTATTGCGGTATCACGCAAATTTTTTCAATCCAAGGTGAGCTACATAAATTACTCTATTATCCCCTTCTGAAATCCTTTAACTACAGCGCCAATTCGTGAATCAGCTCCAAGCTTTTGAATAATCGAGGAAATATGGTACTCTACTGTTCGCTTCGCCATGTTTAACTCTTTGGCAATATCCCCATTGGTTTTTTCCTGCGCCACCAATTGTAAAACCTGAATTTCCGTTGGGGTAAGGAGTTGATGCGTTTCGTATTGTTTTGTTTTTTCAAAAATCAAGTAATTCCCCAAAGCACTTTGCCTGATTGCATTTAGTATTTGATCGTACGAGGCGTTTTTGGGTACAAATGCATGAACCCCAATTTCAAACGCGGTTCTCTGGTACTCCTCGTATACGTATCCCGATAAAATGACCAGCTTTACCGAATCCCCATATTCTCCTTTTATCTGTCTCGCCAACTCCAATCCATTGATTCCGGGCATGCGGATATCCAAAACAACAACATCCGGGAGTAATTGACGCATCTCCTCAAACGCTGTTATTCCGTTGTCAAAAGCACCGACAACTTGTATATCAGGTTCACCCTCCAACCAGTTCCGCAACCCATTCATAACAAGCGGATGGTCATCGACCAACATGACTTTAATTGGCTTGCTCATGCTCCCACTCCTTTGACCAGACAGGAAGTTCGAACGAAACCCTGGTGCCTTTCCCCGGAGCCGAATGGAAGGAAAGACTCCCTCCCAAATGCTCAATTCGTTTCTGTACAGTTACCAGCCCCAGGTGTTTTCCATTCAGAAATGCGTGAAAATCTATTGGCACATCAATCCCTTTGCCGTCATCGGAAATTTCACATGTCAAAGTATCGTTTTTCAAAACCAATGAAAGTTGAATCGTTTCGGCTTCAGCGTGTTTCAAAGCATTATTGACCAGTTCCTTAATGATTCGAAACAAGCTTACTTTTGTAGTAAAAGGCAGCAAATGTTCGTCTTCCATCTCATACTTCCAATCGATTAAAACGTTTCTCTTTTCCTTAATCTCCCGTACATACCAGCGGATCGCTTCCCGCAATCCGAGATCTTCGATTATGGACGGATACAATTCCGCGCAAATTTCACGTATCTCGTATATGGTGTCGTTAACGTTCCTTACAAGAAAGTCCAGTTTCTCTCTTTCCGCGAGTAACGGGTTGTTGTCCCCTATCCTCTTTAAATCTCGCGACAGAAAGATCAAACTTTGCAAAATTTGGTCGTGCAGGTACTGTGCGATCCTGATTTTTTCTTCTTCCTGGGCCTCAATCAACAACTGGCTTACATCCTTGGAAATCGCGATGTCGTCTTTACCATAAGACCTGTTTGCTCTCGTTTGATATTCTTTTTGAAGTTCATCGTACATGGAAAAGTGAATGTAAATATCAAGCAGATCTTCGGTCAAATTCCTAAGAAATTCTATTTCCTTAGAGGTGAACTGCGATCTGTTTCTTTTGTTTCCAACAACCAAATAGCCATGTGGTTCTTGATTGGAACCTATTACAAAAACCCGGTGAATCAGATTCCCATATGTAAGACGTTTTGAATCAGATCGCCGGGGAAAATCTTTTTCCAACCATTTCTGCAATTCCTTTTCCTTGTTTTCAAAACAGCCTGTACTACTGAAAACAGGGCTTTCTTTTCGATACCAGATCAAAAACATCCCATCAATGTCAATCACCTTGTGGATCAATTCCAATATTAACCGCATGGTCTTATAGGTCTGTTCACCTTGAGTTACCAGCAGCAGTTTTATTTTCTGTTGCCTTAATGCATCTTTCTTTTTGAAAAAACTTCGGTATCCCCCAAGGTAAAATTTCATATCGATAATTTGACGCTTTGTTAAAACGTACGCACATGTCAATGGCAAGATCACAATACTCAGCAAAGTATACTGAAAGGGTATGACATCTGTTTTTAGTATGAGGTCGGGAACAACGGTAAAGATGAAGAACGGTAAGATTCCCGCAAGGAATCCGAATAACAAAACCAAGAATTGATTTCTTTCGGAGGGGGCAATTTTATTCTTGGAACTTCTAAATGCTACAGGCAGGGAAAGCAGCAACAATCCAATTTGCGCAAGCAGTCCATATCGAAACCATTTCACAATTAGAGGGGAAGAGAGATTCACAAGAAGGTACACAAATAGCGATATGGTAAACAAAACGCCAATCAATCGAAACACGTTACGAATTCTATGAAAAGAAGGATTATCAAATTTTTCGAGAAATTGTTGAACAAAAGAAACCGTGAGAAACGGAATCCAGGCTACAGATAAGATCACAAGGATTCGGGCAGGAAGAAGGCCATGGCTGGAAGGAATGGAGGCCATCATCGCAAAAGAGATGGCTGTCATCAGCAACCAGAAATATTTGATCAAGGTGAAACGCGGTTTGCGGATATACGTATAAGTAGCAATTGCCCAAAAGGCAAAAGATAAAGCGGTCAAAGATAGCATCTTGCTGGAGGAAGAAACAGCGCCTCCCTCTTTAACCTTTAGCTCATAATAGACACCTTCAGTTGTCAGAAGATTTAGCGAATCTACATTCTCCAGAATTCCCCACTTGTAAACATTATAGTTCTCTTCCGGCGCAGCCCCATCCACCAAGAAAACTAAATCTCCCTGTTTGATTCCCCACTGATGCCCAACCCCAAAAGATTCAACTTCTTGAACAATCCATTTCCCTTGATTCAACTCCAGAAACACACCCATGAAGGGGGTATTTTGAACATACCAGATAAAGTAAAGAGTACAGCACAAGAATAGGACACTAAGCAGGAATACCAGACGGTTAAATCTTTCTGCAACAAAAGAAATCATCTACCTCTCTCCTGCAAACAGTTTGCGAAGCTGTAAACATTTCTCTGATCGGCCATAAAAAGCTTCAATCAACTGAAATGCTTTTTCCGTATACAACCGGCTTAGAATGAATGTGTAATCAAAAGCTCCACAGTTGATTATGTATTCCCTTATTTGAACCCGATTGGCCCACAACAAATTCTGGTCCTGGCTCACTCTTTGCATGAGTTCAGAAAAACCGTCACCGGATTCATAACTATTCTCCAATGACTTGATGAGGGGGAGCGTCATTTTTAATTTCATCAAATCATTTTTACTGTCCCTCATGAAATCGGCCGCATCGTTCTTCAGCTGTTCGGCCATTCCCAAATAGCAACCAGCGTTCCGCCACAAGTTTACTTGTTGTTCATCACAAGCCAACAAGGCAACTGCCAAGCAGGCCAACTCCCCAAACTTTCCAGACTTAAGGCGTATTACATCCAGATACTTCTCTTCCGTGATAATTTTAGGGAAACAACAATCCTCGTCCAGCCATTGACCCCAAGACGCTTGTAAGATCGCGCGATTCAACTCGGTCATAATTGCTTGTTTCACGTCACTTTGAATATTCCGGGTCGTCAACACGCTCCGAAAAGCCAACATTAAAGTCCAATTGGCGAACAATAAGCTTTTTTCGACTGGGAGATTTGGCTCCTGCAGCGGGAAGTTATCTTTGTCAATCATATCATCGTAAACGTCGCCGCTCAGGACAATAAGTTCAACAGCCAGGGACATAGGAAAAGCTTGTTCCATGTTTATGTCCAGCAAATCACCAATAGCTAAAGTGAACCCCATCCAGCTTGACTGAGGCTGTGGGCCAAGAGCTTTTCCCTCTTCAGACAATTTAGCCAACAAGATCTCCATAAATTGTGGAGAAGGGATTTCCCTTTGCACTGTTTGCAAAAGAAAATCCCTGGTCATGGCTTGAATCATCTGCGAATTCATACCCACTTGCTCGATGTACCAATAATCTTGTTATCCGTGCGTTTATCTACAAAATGCTCAATCACAACTTTACGTTCCATGTTTGTCAAACGACCAAGCGCATAAGCATTCTCTCCATCTTGAATCACTTCGTTACTATTTACCCTGCTCTGTACCAAATTGCTTACCGCTTTCCACAAATCGCCTCTCATAATCTTCGTCCTCCCCACCCCTATTTTCAAAACAAATAAACAGTCATGTTAATTATACCTTACATTTATATTTATGCAAACAATATTTAGTGAAATGTAACAATTTTGACATCCGAAACAAACCAGGTTTGTATTTTGAGAAAATCCCCATTTTGCCATGAACTGTGAAGTTTACCTCCTACCATTTCTGCCCATACTGGTTGCTAGTGTACCAGTGCGTAAGGAGGTGGCATCATGATCGACAAACCGAATCTGACAGAAGATACCTGGACCGGGTCGGAGCCGTTGGCAGCGCCCAAACAGTCCCCAGCTAGGACGGTGGAGGCACATTCCCTGCCAACCGCCATGCAGGATCGCGTCCGCAGAAGAAAGACCCTGTTGATCCGATTGGGGCTTTATTTTGCTGCCGTTACTTTTCTATCCGGTTTCCTTCTTTATTTATACATGCGCTTTGCACCGCTGCCCGCAAGCGACTTGACCACGCATTCCCGAATTGTCTCCGCCGATGGGGCACTGTTGGCCGATCTGCTGAACAACGGGCAAAATCGGGTCCGAGTGGACATTCGTGAAGTGCCGCAAGACCTGCAGAATGCCACCATTGCCATTGAAGATGCCCAATTCTACCAGCACAGCGGGTTGAATCTGCGCGGAATCGCCCGGGCGCTCTATGTCAACTTGAAAAACAGGGAACTGATTGAAGGCGGTTCCTCCATTACTCAACAGCTGGCGAAGGTGATGTACCTTTCCCACGACCGCACCTGGTCGCGGAAATTTCGTGAGATGCTGCTCACCATCCAACTGGAAACCCGTTACTCCAAGCAGGAAATCCTGGAGTTATACCTGAATGCCGTCTACTACGGCCACGGCGCCAACGGGGTCGGAACGGCTGCCAAGATCTATTTCAACAAATCAGCGACGGATCTCAATCTGGCAGAGTCGGCCCTGTTGGCGGGAATCCCGAAGGGCCCGACCTTCTTCTCCCCCTTCAGCGACCAGAACAAGGCGAAAGAACGGCAGCAGCAAGTCCTGCAAGCCATGGTGCGACACGGCTACATCACGCAGGAACAGGCAGATGCGGCCTATAAGCAGAATCTCCATTTTGCCGAAAAAAAGGACATTCAGAACGGTGCGGCTCCCTACTTTACCCGGTACGCCACCTGGTCGGCCATCAACCTGCACGGGGTTCCTGAGGAGGAATTGTACCGGAGCGGGCTGACCCTGCAGACTACCCTGGATTTGCACATGCAGAAAGCGGCGGAAGCGGCCATCCAGAAACATCTGCCGCAGGTTCCCGGATTGCAGGCGGCACTGGTGGCGCTGGATCCCAAAACCGGCCACATTAAAGCGATGGTCGGCGGACGGGACTTCAGCCAGTCTTCCTTTAACCGGGTGCTGGCGACCCGGCAGCCCGGCTCCTCGTTCAAGCCCTTTGTTTACCTTTCCGCACTGGAAAACGGAGCGTCACCGGTCCGTATGGTCAAGAGTGAACCGACCACCTTCAACTACGAGAAAGACAAGTATTATGAAGTGAAAAACTTCAATGACCAATACGCCTATGACTATATAACCATGCGGGAAGCCATCCGCAAATCCGACAATGTCTACGCGGTGGCAACCATCATGGAAATCACTCCGCAGCAAGTGATCGAAACGGCAAGGCGATTTGGCATCGAAAGCGAACTGAAACCCTATCCTTCCCTGGCTCTTGGCGTGTTCCCCGTCTCTCCTCTGGAGATGGCCAAGGCATATGCCGCACTGGCCAATGGCGGAACGCTCCTGGAGCCTACAGCAATCCGGCAGGTAGTGAATGCCTACGGCCGCGAAATCTACCATCGGGAAAGGGCGTCTCAGCAAGCGGCCAACCCGCAGAACGTGTTCATACTGACCGATCTTATGAAAAGCGTCTTTGAGCCGGGGGGAACAGCGGCCCGGGTTGCGCCATCCGTTGCCAACCGCGTCGTGGCAGGAAAAACCGGGACCACCGATACGGATGCCTGGATGGCGGGATACTCCCCCAACCTGGTGGCAGTGGTTTGGGTGGGATATGACAAAAACCATCTGCTGAACACAAGAGAATCCTACGCGGCAGCCCAGATCTGGGGAGAATTCATGAAGACGGCCCTGGAAAACACACCGGCAAGCGATTTCGAACGTCCGGAAGGACTGTTGGAGCTTACTATTGATCCTACAACCGGGATGCTGGCTACACCCAACTGTCCTCAGGTACAACGGGAATTCTTTCGGATTGGAACCGAACCAACAGACGAATGCACCGAACATCCGGCCTCGGGCTTCAATCTGGACATCCTGAATCCGGAACAAGGAAAGTCCGGTATCAAAAAGTTCTGGAAATGGTTCCGCGGGGGAACCGACTGACCATTGTTTCACTGAATTGTACCCTGCTGCCAGTTGACGGCTCCCTTTCCTTGGCGTACTGTAGATATAATGGAGTTTTCCAGAATATCGGAAACAGCACCGAATCTGGTTATGGAGGGAATCTGGATGGCATTTGGATTATCTGATCGGATCAAGGCGATTGCCCCGTCACCCACGCTGGCCATTGACGCGAAGACCAAGGAATTGGTGGCGCAGGGTGTCGACATTATCAATTTGAGCGTAGGGGAGCCGGACTTTGGCACTCCTGAACCCGCTGCACAGGCAGCGATCGAAGCAATCAAGCAGGGATTCACCAAATACACAGCGGTGCCGGGCATCAACGACCTGCGCAAAGCCATTGCCAAGAAGTTGAAGGACGAGAACGGCCTGGATTACGAGATGGATGACATTATCGTGTCCAACGGCGCGAAGCACTCTCTTTACAACGCTTTCATGGCCATTCTCAACCCGGGGGACGAAGTGATCCTACCGGCCCCTTACTGGGTGAGTTACCCGGAAATGATTCGCCTGGCGGAAGGCGAACCGGTGGTCATCGCAACCGACGAATCGACCGGCTTCAAGATCACGCCGGAGATGCTGAAACAAGCGATCACACCCAAAACAAAAGCGCTGCTGCTCAATTCGCCGAGCAACCCGACGGGTGCCGTTTACTCTCCGGAGGATCTGAAGGCGCTGGCGGAAGTGATGGAACAGCATGAGTTCTATGTCATATCGGACGAAATCTACGAAAAAATGGTCTACGGCGTAGAACAGATGTCGATAGCATCCGTGTCGGAAGCCATGAAGAAGCGGACCATTCTGGTTAACGGATTCTCCAAAGCGTTTGCCATGACAGGCTGGCGCGTGGGATATATCGCCGCTGACCGTGCCATCGTGAAAGCGATGACCAGTTTCCAAAGCCAGACTACATCCAATCCCGCTTCCATTTCCCAGAAGGCGGCGCTGAAGGCTCTGGACGCGTTTGACCCCAACGTCATTGAAGCGTTCCGCAAACGTCTGGACTATGTGATGAAGCGGCTTGAGGAGATGCCGCTGATCAAGTGCATCCGTCCGCAGGGCGCATTCTATGTGTTCCCGAACGTGGCGGACATCATTGGCAAGTCCTACAAAGGGACGAAGATTGATTCGGCCAA
The DNA here is from genome assembly GCF_002335525.1 of Effusibacillus lacus. NCBI lineage: Bacteria > Bacillati > Bacillota > Bacilli > Caryophanales > Alicyclobacillaceae > Effusibacillus > Effusibacillus lacus. The sequence goes on along the minus strand of NZ_BDUF01000023.1, from coordinate 15,395 downwards.
TACCTTTGCCACCCTGCTTCTGGAGAAGGCCAACATCGCCCTGGTTCCGGGCGAAGGCTTTGGCGCCCCCAACAACATCCGCATCTCCTATGCGGTGTCTGACGAGAATCTGGCGAAAGCGATGGATCGTCTGGAAGGATTCCTGAAAGAGGTCGAATAATACAACCAACAGAAAGGCACGCATCGCTTACACGTGCGTGCCTTTTTTGCTTTTCATGCTCTTCAGCATGGATTCAATTTCCTCGCCCGGGACCGGTTTGCTGAAGAAATACCCCTGTACAACGTCACATCGCCGTTGTTTCAGGAAGTCCAGCTGTTCCTGGGTTTCCACTCCTTCCGCCACCACTTTCAAATTCAGGCTGTGAGCCACCGCAATCATGGCATTGACAATGACGGCATCATCTGAGTCCTGATTGATATCATGGACAAAGGTTTGATCGATCTTCAGAAAATCCACCGGGAACCGTTTGAGATAGTTCAGTGAAGAATACCCGGTGCCGAAATCGTCGATGGAAATGGAGACCCCAAGCTTCTTTATCTGCTGCAGAATATCAATGACATTTTCCGCCTGGTGCATGGCTGCGCTCTCCGTAAGCTCCAGCTCCAGCCAGCGGGGATCCAGCCCGGTTTCCCGCAGGACATTTTGCACCGTTTGGGCCAGGTTGCCCTGTTGGAATTGGCGGGCCGACGTGTTGACCGCAATCCTCATTTTTGCATATCCTGCGTCCTGCCACTCCCGGTTTTGTCTGCAGGCTTCCCACAGAACCCATTCCCCAATGGGGACAATCAAGCCCGTCTCTTCCGCAAGAGGAATGAACTGGGCGGGAGATATCAAGCCCTTCTCCGGGTGATGCCAGCGGATAAGGGCTTCCAGCCCAATAACACGGCCTGTTCGAATACTGATCTGAGGCTGGTAATAGATCTTGAATTCTTTGCGTTCCAGCGCTTTGCGCAGATCGTTCTCCAATGTCAGCCATTGAACCCAGTCAGAGCTGAGAACCGGAGCAAAGAATTGGTAATTGTTCTTTCCCTGTTCTTTGGCCCTGTACATGGCAGAGTCCGCATGCTTCATCAACGTCTCCGCATCCTCGCCGTCATTGGGGTACACCGCAATCCCGATGCTGGTTGTGATATGAACCTCCAATCCATTGATAAAAATCGGTTCTTTCAGTGCCCGGAAGACCCTCTGAACAGTGCCCAACGCATCTTCCGCTTCCTTGATGCCCGGAATCAACAGAGTGAATTCGTCCCCGCCCATTCGCGCCACAACTTCGTTGTCACCCCTACAGTCCTGCAGACGATCCGCAATGATTTGCAGCAAGCGATCCCCCGCTCCGTGACCGTAAGTATCGTTAATGACTTTGAAGCGATCGAGGTCGAGAAATACAACGGCCAATTTTTCCCCTTGTGCCTTGGCATGTTGCAGCCCCACCCGCAACTGTTCCTGGAAGAAGCGACGGTTGGGCAAATCGGTCAGTATGTCGTGATAGGCCATGTGGTTGATGGTCTCGATTGCCTTGTTGCGGGCGGTAACATCCCTTGCAATTCCATAAACCCCAACAATCCGGTTGTTCACCACAATCGGTACATTCTTGACGTGAATTTGCAATATCTGTCCTTCATTGTGAATGACAGACACCTCATAATCCTGGGGGTCGCCTGCCTTGGCTTTATTAAAGTGGGTGATTGCTTTTTCCACGTCTTCCGGTACTACCAATTCGATCATGTTCCGGTTGCACAGTTCTTTCGCATGGTACCCGGTAAGTTTCTCCGCTGCAGGGTTGACCGTCAGCAATTTGCCATACAGATCCACTGAGTAAATCGCGTCCGAGTTGTTCTCGACAATCGATTTGTACCGCTGTTCACTCTCTTCCAATTGCAGCTTGGCCCTTTTCTTGTCGGTAATGTCACGGACGATCCCACGGAAACCAACCGGTTGATCGTAGACATCCTTAATCAAAGACACCGAAATCTCAGCAACCCGGGACTCCCCTTGTTTCCCCTTTTGGGTATGATACTCGAACTCCATGCTTTTCACAGGTTCACCCGTTACAAATACCCGGTTAAAGGCGTGCAAGAGCTTCTTGGCGTTCTCTTCATCGGTATAATTCCGGTGATTCAGCCCTATCAGTTCATCCTCCTTATACCCCAACATGTTGCATAAGGAGGAATTGGCGAATGTGAAGTTCCCATAGATATCGACTTCATAGTAACCGTCTTTCAGATTCTCAATGATCGTATAGTACTTTTCGTCACTCTCCCGGAGAACTTTCTCCGTAAGCTTCCGGTCTGAGATGTCGCGGGAGATTGCCAGCAGCATCTTCTGGTTATTGGATACCACATACCGGAGATTCGTCTCTACCGGAATTCTTGTATTCTGCTTGGTGAAGAAGATCCATTCGTAAGTGGCCTCCCCTTTTGACGACAATTGTTGCTTGACTTCGTCCATTGGAATGACACATTCGGGGGCGAAGATCTTCAACGACGGCAGCGCCATTAACTCCTGCCTGGAGTATCCCAGTTTCTCACAGGCCCGGCTGTTCACCTCAATCAGTTTCGGCTCGTAGTCGGGAGAAACCTCATATATAAAGATCATATCGTTGGCATAATGAAGCAACCCCAGAAACCGGTTTTCACTGGATTGAAGCGCTCGCTCCGCTTTGCGCTTGTCCAGGTAGCCGGTAACGGCAAAATAAAGCAGCAGGGAGCCCAACAGGTATACAGCAGTGGTCACATGCATCACACCCGGTTTCTTTATTAGGTGAATGTAATTATATCATAATTCAGATAAATTTTTCCAAATTGAAATTTTCAGGGGATTCCCTGACCTTTTTCAGGGAATTCACCGATGTTTAAAATTTTTGTCACGAAATATACTAATTCCAAGATACCAACAAATAGTTAAATTGATCAGTTAACTCAGGGACCATTGCGGGGAAGGAGGAAGAACGTCAATGATCGGAGATTACGGAATCGAATTGGGTCTGATATTGATGCTGCTGAGCCTTGCCACTTTTATTGTTCTTTTGGTCCGGGAAGAGGATTTTTCCCGTAACGAAAAAAAAGTGCCAGAAGGAAAACAGAAAACGCTGACTCCCAGTCCCAGCCATCGAACTTGTCAGCACACCAATTGTCCTTATCGAATTTCTTGTCAGTCTGCATAACTGGGGCGTCCGTCCAATTGCCAAAAGTCTCTTTATGTGACGCGGTTTGGGCCAAATTTGTGCTTTGGTTGGTATAACCTTTCATTGGTTAGATAAATACTATAACGTAATACAAAAATATTATGGTAAGAAAAAATATAAACATTTTACTTTTGCGTTTTGTGTGATATAGTATTACTTGATTGGGGGGTAATTGAATGACCAAGGAGGGTATGAGGAACTTTGAGGGACGAGTATTTTCCGGACCTGAAAGGAGGGTCGGAATGCTAACAACCAAAGTATCTTCAAAAGGCCAAATCGTGATTCCGTCGGATATCCGTAAGGCAATTAAATTAGAGGAGGGAGATACTGTTACATTAGAAATCTTGGGGGAAGGAAAAGTACTATTGCGACCAGTCAAAATGAAGCCTTTGAAGTCGCTGCGCGGCGCATTAGCTCCCAAAGATGGAATCGGTGTGGAACTGGATTACAAAGCACTTCGTAACGAGGCATGGCAGGCAGTGGCGGATAAGAAACGTTCCAGAAAGGAAGAGTGATTATGTTTGTATCCTAATATGTTCTTCGCAGACACAAATTTTTTGGTAAGCTATTTTGCAGGTGATTCTAACTCGCATCATGCAGAAAGGGTCATGGAAGAGATTGAAGCTGGGAAAATCAGGTTAATTATCCCAGTTGGTGTGATTCAGGAGTGTTGTCATATCTTTGAGAAGGCAGAGCGTTTTGCACTTCCCAAAGAGAAGATTGCAAATACCTTAATCCCCTTTCTGCTGACCTCAGGAATCGAAGCAGAAGACCGAGATGTTGTAGTGGCAGCGCTCCGAAAATTCCATGAGAAAAACGTGGATTTCATGGATGCGTACCTTGCAGCTCGTTCTTCTGCTTCTGGTGTTCCAATTGTATCATTCGATAAAGATTTCAAGAAGTTGGATTGCCAAGTCTACAACCCTCAAAAAGACAAGGTGGGACGATAACGAAGAGAATTGATGCAGGACGACAACTGAATATTGGCCAACGGGGATCCTGTCAAAAGTTACAGGGTCTTTTTATTTTAAGGAAGTGTGTAACCGCTATGTTCTTATCACGGATTACTGTCGTTGCCGTTCAATTGTCAGCTTTCGGCTGGCAGTTTTTTTTTGCGATGTACCAGCACGGGGTCGTATACCAGTAACTGGAACCCTGTTGTATACTTGGGTTACCAAACTGAGGAGGAGATTTGTGTGGGAATATTTGTTGCATTGGTGGCATTTGTGGTTATACTTGCCATCATTGGAAGCATAACGGGAAGCAGAAAATCTTCATCCGGAAATAGACGGCGGGGTCATGACGGGGATAGCGGGTATGTGGGAACTGGATATGACAACGACTCCGAATCCCGGAAGTCCTGGTTCGACGGTTGGGGGGACAGTGGCGGTTCCGACGGTGGAGGCGGCGATGGCGGAGGTGGCGGAGGTGGGGATTAAGCAATTGGCACGATGGCTTCAAGAGTCCGGTTATACGGTTGTGCTTACGGGGGCTGGCATGTCGACGGAGAGCGGCATCCCCGATTTTCGATCAAAAAGCGGCTGGTGGCGGAATATCGACCCGGGAACAGTTGCGTCAATTGAAGCTCTCGAGCGACACTATCCCCTTTTTCACGAGTTTTACAGCACCCGAATCAAAGCCCTCAGCACCATTCAACCTCATCAAGGGCATCTGATTCTTGCAGACTGGGAGCGACACGGCCTGGTTCGTTGCGTAGCCACCCAGAATGTGGACGGACTGCACCAGGCAGCCGGAAGCGAAAATGTCCTGGAACTGCATGGTTCCATCCGGTCGGTTCGCTGCCAAGGGTGTGACAATCCAGCACTCATGGACGATTTCCTGGCCAAGAAACCCTGTCCCACCTGCGGCGGGCGTTTGCGGCCAAATGTGGTCCTGTTCGGGGAGATGCTGCCGGAAGACGCGTGGAACGAGGCCCTTGCAAATATCACCCGGGCCGATCTGGTGCTTGTTATCGGCACCAGTCTCCAGGTCTACCCCGTCAACCAGCTTCCCTCCGTAACCCGTGGGCGAATTGCCATCCTCAACGCAGAAGCCACCGACATGGACTCCATGTTTGACCTTGTGATACACGGCAAGGCGGGGCAGACGCTGAAGTCGATTGATGAGTTGCTTAAGACAGGAAATACTTAGTCAATAGAAGAGGCTATCCCAAAACAATGGGACGGCCTCCTTCACAATTAACGGCATTCGGTGCCGCTATTGCAAGTCAACTCCTGCCTTAACTGCACCCTGTGCCGCTATTGTATGCCAGCTTCTGCCTTAACGGCACCTTGTGCCGCTATTGCAAGCCAACTTCTACCTTAACGGCACTCTGTGCCGCTATTGCAAGCCAACTTCTACCTTAACGGCACTCTGTGCCGCTATTGTATGCCAGCTTCTGCCTTAACGGCACCTTGTGCCGCTATTGTATGCCAGCTTCTGCCTTAACGGCACCTTGTGCCGCTATTGTATGCCAGCTTCTACCTTAACGGCACTCGGTGCCGCTATTGCAAGCCAACTTCTACCTTAACGGCACTCTGTGCCGCTATTTGACCCGAGATGGGCTGGTTCGGAGGAATAAAAACATGCGGTGCCGCTATTTGACCCGAAACGGGCTGGTTCGGAGGAATAAAAACATGCGGTGCCGCTATTTGACCCGAAACGGGCTGGTTCGGAGGAATAACGGCACCCAGTACCGCTATTATGAACCAGTTGCTGCTCTTGGCGTTACTTAATTATCAAAGCGTACACCTTCTTCGGTCCGTGAACGCCGATGGACAGGTCATTCTCGATGTCGGCACTGCGGGATGGACCTGTGATGAAGTTGACTCCGGCCGGCAGTCCGCCTTCGCGGCCCATCTGGTCCATCTTTACCATGACTTCCCCGATTCTTGTCACCAACTGCTCCGCCCGAAAGATCGCAATGTGAATGGGCGGCAAAAGGCTTACCGACCGCGCCTTCTCACGCGAAGAGAACAGCGCCAGGGTGCCTGTGTCTGCCACCGCGTAATCCGCCCAGGTAATTCCCGCTTCCGCATCGTTGGCAATCTCTTTCATGGATCGGGTCTCACCCCGTCCCCAAATTTCCATTTTCGCGCCAAGGGATTCGAATAAGCTGTCGACCCCTAAATTTTCAAGCTCGGGATGATCCCAGCGGATCAGGTGCTTCAGATTTTCTTCCTGAGCCCACCGCTTGAGGACCTCAAGCGCTTCCGCCTCCGAGTCCACAACTTCGGCCACGCCGGTCAGCGCCCTCCAGCTTTCGCAGAAACGCTGGATCTTTTCTTCCTCCGACAACTTAAACTCGCGCCAGAAGTCAGGGGCACCGATTGCGTCACGTTTTGGTTTCTCCTTAAGCGGTTCGGTGCGACCCAACCGGTTGGCAATCCGTTGCAGAAGGGCTTGTTCCTTATTCATGGTCCCCGCCTCCCTTCAACTCTCCCGAAAGCTTACTCCACTGCTCTCGGAATGATTGCTTCGCAGGGGACGGGAAGTGGCGGGCATGGGTCCAGCCCATCATATTCAACGGCCCCTTCTCAATAAATCCGTCCCTGGCCATAAACGGCACCATCAACCGCGCCGCTTTCATCGACAGTTTGTACCTTCCCGGCCTCGCAAATGTTTTGCTCCAAGCTTTAAAGGCCATCTGTTCCCATTTCGGGGCAAGGCCCAGCTTCACATAGCGGGCACGGTGACGAACCAGCATGTCATGCAGAGGAATTCGCACCGGACATGCTTCTGTGCATGCGCCGCAAAGACTGGATGCGTAAGGCAGATCCCCCCATGTTTCCATATCATCGCGAAGCAGCGGCGTCAGAACGGCCCCAATCGGCCCCGGATATACGTCGCCATAAGCGTGACCGCCAATGTGACGGTAGACGGGACATACGTTGAGACATGCACCACAGCGGATACAATTCAACACTTCCTGGAACTCTTCATCGCCAAGAATCTTGCTGCGTCCGTTATCTACAATGATCAGATGGAATTCCTGCGCACCATCCAGATCCCCTTCCTGACGGGCGCCGTTGATGACGGACACGTAGGTGGTGATCTTCTGCCCGGTGGCGCTGCGCGGCAGCAGGTTCACGAAGGTTTCCAGGTCTTCAAAAGAAGGAATCAGCCGCTCCATACCCATAAACGCGACATGCACCGGCGGCAGAGTGGTTACCATTCGCCCGTTTCCTTCGTTGGTAAACATCACAATCGATCCGGTTTCGGCAATGGCAAAGTTACAACCGGATACCCCGATATCTGCTTGCAGGAACGCTTTCCGCAGCTGCCTGCGGGCGAAAGCGGTCAGGGTCGGCGTGTCTTCCGTCAGGTTTTCCCCGCTGATTTCGTTGAATTTGTCCTTGATCTGATAGCGGTTCTTGTGAATGGCGGGCACGATGATATGAGAGGGGGCCTCACCGAACAGCTGGATGATGTATTCCCCGAGATCGCTCTCGATCACTTCCACCCCGATGTCTTCCAATGCCTTGTTCACATGCACTTCTTCCGACACCATGGATTTCGACTTGATCACACTCTTTGCGTTCTTCTCCCTGGTGATCCGGAGGAAGATGTCCACCGCTTCCTTGGCGGAATCGGCAATATGCACATGGCCCCCTCGCTTCTTCACATTCTCGATCAACTGACCGAGATAATAGTCAAGATGTTCCACCACATGGGAACGAATGCGGCTCCCCTGTTTTCGCCATTCCTCCCAATTGCCGAGTGCTTCGCTTGAAGACAGCTTTCCGCCTTCCAGCCGATCCGTTGTCTTCTTCACCGCCGCTATCAGCGTCTCATCGGCAATCGCATGCTTCATCCTCTCTTTCAGAGGAAGCGCCGGTTTTACGCTCATGCTTTCACCCCTTCCCGTACGCCTTCCCAGAGAACTTCCGCCACGTGCATTACTCTGACGGGCGCTCCCTCATAGCGCAAACGCCCACCGATGTTCATCAAACAGCCCATGTCGGTTCCGCAAAGAATCTCCGCCTTCGTCTCCAGTACATGCTGTGCCTTCTCCGCCACCATGGCAGCCGATACTTCGTGCATTTTCACGGCAAAGGTTCCGCCAAATCCGCAGCAATCTTCGGCAAAAGGCAGGTCTACCAATTGCAGACCCTGCACATTTTTCAAAAGTTCAAGCGGCTCGTGCTTAATCCCCATCATCCGCATTGCATGGCAGGAAGGATGATAGGTGACCGTCTTATCCAACCGTGCACCCAGGTAGGTCTTGCCAACCACATTTACGATGAACTGCGTTAATTCATAGGATTTCTTCACAAACTTGAGAGCCCGGTCTTCCCACTTCCGATCCCCTTCAAACAGCAACGGGTAATATTCATGAATCATCCCTACACAGGAGCCTGATGGCCCCACCACGTACTCACTCTGCTCAAATGCTTCAATCATCGTCTTGGCGACTTCCTTCGCCTCATCACGGTACCCGGAGTTAAAGGCCGGTTGTCCGCAGCAAGTCTGCCCTTCGGGAAAATCCACCTGCACACCCAGCCGGTCCAACAGGCGAACTGTGCTTTCGCCCACATTCGGGTAAAAACTGTCGGCCAGACAGGTAATAAACAAAGATGCCTTCATACAGAACCTCCCTCAATATTCCAATCAATTTCCAGACGTAAGCGATTTCATTTTACTATTCATTATACATGAACTTTGTCCGAAAAGGTATGATGACCTGATGATATACAGAAAAAACACCTGCAAGTTTGCAGGTGTTTATCCCGTTCCGGTTTGCTTAACATTCTTCACTGCCTTCCAGTTCGCCTTCCCCGTCCGCAAACTTGCCGTCGTTGACAATGGAGATGAGACCCTCCTTGTCCAGTTCGCCAAGGACCTCGAACAGGCTGTCTTTCTTCGTGCCGGGAAGTTGGGCCACAAAGCTGTTGATTTCCTCCGCAGTCGCTTTCTTCAGGAAATGAACTCCGCCATGTTTTCCGTAGAAAGATTGCTCCATCGATCATACCCCCCAACCAAATGGTTCTTTGTCTAATGTGCCCAATCTTGGTTGTTTTACACACTTCTCCGAAGGCACTTCCATACCATGAAAAAGAGGGCAACCGTCTAGCAGCATCCCTCGTTTCAGGAGGTGGCAACGTGGACCCACGAAGACCGAACGGCCGGGGAAGCCGCATGGAAAACCAGCTGGCAGCATCCAGACGAAACGGGGGTTCTTCCCGGAAGAAAGCAAACGGTCGGAAACCGGCCCCCTCACCGAAGACCGGCAAACCGTCCGCTTCCCCTTTATCAGGTAACTGGTTCTCGGCTGAAAATATCAACAACCTGCGAAACATGTGCAAAAACGGCTTGAAATTCCTTCAGCAGGCGGACATGTGGCTGGACACACTTTATCTTGCGTCTGACAGCCTTTCCAAAAGCGGTGTTCTCAAGAAACTCGTCCAGACGAAGGGCAAAGGCCTGTCCACCGGTGATTTCGCAAGCCTCTTGATGGCATTTATGAACACGCCGGTGGCTGACCAATTTTTCAAGGGTGGGGCAACCGATTCCAATCCGGAAGGGACATCGAATTCCAAAACGCAATCACCAGCCGGCACACCTGACCAACGTCCTCAGCAGCAAGCTCTGCCGAGTCCACAAGAGCAATTCCCAGGCTTTCCGTCGGCACCCTACCCGACCGCACCAGGAGCCAGACCTGCCCAACCTGGCGGACAGCCGGGGCCACAAGCATGGCCTGGACATATGTACGGGGTTCCCCCCCAATATCCGCCATTTCCCCCATACGGATATGTACCGGCACCCGGAACCAGGCAAGAACACCCCACACAACAACCCAACTAGCAAAAAGAAAGACTGCGAACTTGTCGCAGCCTTTTTTCTTGTTGTTGATGGTTACTTGATAAACTTGTTAAATTCGTCCATCGATTTCGGATCGATTTTGCCTTGTCCGTATTTTTGCAGAACCTCTTTCGGGTCTTGCGGTTGGCCGCCTTTTGTGGCGTCCTTGTAGGCTTTCATGAACTGGTCCAGGCGCTCTTCACTGACCGGCAGCTTCATTGAAGTTGCCAGCTGTTTGGCCAGATCTTTTACTTTGTCTACATCCTTCCAGTCTTCCGGTTTTGTATTTTTCACCTGGTTGAGGGCATCCAAGAGGCTGCTTTTGTTGGCTTGCTTCATCCGCTCCTTGAGAACTTGCATTGCGTTGACGGGCTCCTGCCGCTTGGGTGTCTCCGGCGCCTTGGCTTGCGACCCTACTTTGGATTTGCGTTTTTTTGCCACGAGTCGACCTCCTGTCTTGTGTCATGAGATATCAATACATACTACACTCCACGCAAGAGGTTCGACCCATGCATTCGCCCAAACTCGGAAAAAAACCCAAATTGGAATCTCCAATAAAATTGGGCTCCATGTGGGCGCACCTTTTTCATATGGGCAAGTTCCCATTTTTTATCCTTGCAATACATTGGTATTGAAGTTCGTTTTGGGCGAGGTGGAGACATGGCCGTTATAAAGGCAACATCTGAAGACAGGAAGCTGCTCGGGCGACTGCCCAAGAGTTTATTTATCAGATAAAAGGAGTGAATCACTTTGTATTACTGGGTCCCCGATTACAGACAGATGACCTATCCTTACTATCCCTATTCCCAATATGGCATGATGCCGCAAACCATTATGCCCGGTGTGGTGCAACCGGAACTGGAAACCGACATCCCAACGCAGTACACCCAGCCGCAATTGCCCACTGGTCAACAACTACCTTCCATTCCGGTTCCAAGCGGCGCCGAGCTCCCCATGGTTCCGGATGCAGCAGCAGTTCCCACGGCGGAAGAGTCCTACATCGAGAACATCCTCCGCTTTAATCGAGGGAAAATCGGCACATTTTACTTCACCTATGAAAACAACAGCCAGTGGAACGCCAAAGTTTATCGTGGGCGTATCGAAACAGCAGGACGCGACCATATCATCATCAGCGATCCGCAAACGGGCAAACGTTACCTGCTTCTGATGGTCAATCTGGATTGGGCGGAATTTGACGAACCTCTGGCTTACATCCCACCCCAAGTTCCGCCGTTCTTGCAGCTGACGACCGGAGGCGAAATGATGAGAGATACTCCCCAAGACTAACCTGCCCATCGGAAGGGTCAAGACACATCCCCCGCCGTCTTGGCCCTTCTTTGCTGTTCTCCCACTATTTGACCTAATAAATGTATCTGAAAATACGCCGGACGGTTTGTGGAAAGTCTTCGGCGGCAAGATGCCCCCCTTGGCCGATAAAACCAGATTCAATGGAGTCTGTCGTGAAATAACGATTTCACCGAATTTTTTCAATAGGGGCCATCCTGGTGATAGCCCCTTTGTTTTTTACTCAAGTTTTACAATAGGACTGCATTTCGGTCTTATTTTGTCGATTCAAAGATACTCCCAGAAATAGGACTGTTTTTCAGTCCTATATGTTATTTCTTGCTTGTTCACCTGGAAACTCACCCGAATAAGACTGAAAATCAGTTCTATTCTTGAAATCAAGGGGTTCTCTGCCAAATTAGGCTTGGTCGCACCGAAAGTTAAATTCTTTACATAACCTAGTCCCCTATACCTCCCTGCTAAATCAATTTGTTATCCAACATTGTGGATGATCTCGCATCCACAATTCTCATCCTTACTTCTGATCCAAATACTCATCAACAAGTTCCCACCCACAACGTTCTATAACAAATCTGATCGATCCGGATGGCAGTACCTCTGCCTCAATCCGAAAAAAATTTCAAATAACTATTGTGCAAACAAAACCAACTGTGTTATAGTACACACATAAACAATAATCTGTTATATAATACATTAGAGTCAAGCGGCCTAAGGAACGTAAGCGGCCAATTAAGAGGAGGAGAGGAAACATGACTCGGGAAGAACAAGTAAAGCAACTGCAGGAAAGTTGGAAGGCTGACCGTTGGAAAGGAATTGAGCGTCCGTACACGGCGGAAGACGTGGTTCGCCTCCGCGGATCCGTGCAGATCGAGCACACCCTTGCCCGGCTTGGCGCAGAGCGCCTGTGGAAGCTGTTGCATACGGAACACCATGTGCATGCGCTTGGGGCATTGACCGGAAACCAGGCGGTTCAACAGGTCAAGGCCGGACTGAAAGCGATTTACCTCAGTGGCTGGCAGGTCGCCGCCGATGCCAACCTGGCAGGCCAGATGTATCCGGACCAGTCCCTCTATCCGGCCAACAGTGTGCCGCATGTTGTGAAGCGAATCAACCAGGCACTCCAACGTGCCGATCAGATTCAACATTCGGAAGGCAAAGGTGACACCTACTGGTTCGCACCCATCGTGGCGGATGCGGAAGCAGGCTTTGGCGGCCCGCTGAACGTGTTCGAACTGATGAAGGGCATGATCGAAGCGGGTGCTGCTGGGGTACACTTCGAAGATCAACTTGCATCCGAGAAAAAATGCGGCCACATGGGCGGCAAGGTACTCATTCCAACCCAAGCGGCCATCCGCAACCTGGTCGCAGCCCGACTGGCTGCCGACGTCATGGGGGTTCCGACAATTCTTGTGGCTCGTACCGACGCTAACGCAGCGAACCTGCTGACAAGCGATGTGGATCCGCGTGACCAGGAGTTCATTACAGGCGAACGTACAACTGAAGGTTTCTTCCGCGTGAAGGCGGGCCTCGATCAGGCGATTGCCCGCGGTCTTGCATACGCACCTTATGCAGATCTCATCTGGTGTGAAACTTCCGAGCCGAATCTTGACGAAGCACGTCGCTTCGCCGAAGCGATCCATGCGAAGTTCCCGGGCAAACTGCTCGCTTACAACTGCTCTCCTTCCTTCAACTGGAAGAAGAAACTGGACGACGCCACTATCGAGAAGTTCCAATATAAGTTGGGAGAAATGGGCTACAAGTTCCAATTCGTTACTCTGGCCGGATTCCATGCCCTCAACTACAGCATGTTCGAACTGGCTCGCGGCTACAGAGACCGCGGCATGGGCGCCTACTCCGATCTGCAGCAAGCTGAATTCGCAGCTGAAGTTCATGGTTACACCGCAACCCGCCACCAGCGGGAAGTGGGAACCGGCTACTTCGATGAAGTGGCGCAAGTCATCGCAGGAGGCACTTCCTCCACCACCGCTCTTACCGGTTCCACCGAAGAAGAGCAGTTTACAACCGTTTAACCATCGGGTGTCACCCAGGCATCTCTTCAGGCTCCACCCCCTCGTGAGCCTGGGAGATGCCTGTTTTTCCTTCCTCAAAGGATTCAATAAACAGCCTCGTCAACTCTGGATCCCACTGGGTCCCCTTGCCTTCATTCAGAATCAAGAGGGCTTTCTCCACAGGCATTCCCATTCGGTAGGGACGGTCACTGGTCATGGCGTCAAAAGAATCAGCCACTGCGATAATTCTTCCAAACAAGGGGATTTGGTTCCCCACCAAACCGTCCGGATATCCCTTTCCGTCATACCGTTCATGGTGGGATCGGACACCAGGCAGCAGCGGGGCCATGGCTTCCGCAGGCTGGATCTTGCGCAGCAGGCTCTCTCCCAACTCCGGATGGAGTTTGATCCACAGAAACTCTTCGTCTGTCAGTTTGCCTTCTTTGAGCAGGATGGCGTCGGGGATCGCGATTTTGCCGATGTCGTGCAGGAGAGCCGATTTTTTCAGGTAAGCCAGTTCTGTCTGGGACAGTCCGGCTGCTTGTCCAATTCTTACCGAATATTCCGCCACTCGGACCGAATGCCCTGCCGTATAGGGATCCCGGGCATCCAATGCTCCCGCCAGTGTGACAAAATAACTGTCAATGAGCTGCTGGTTCATCAGGTCCCGTCGCTGCAGCCCTTCCACCATGTGGTTAAAGCCTGCCACAACTCGCGAGAATTCATCGGAATAAGTGTCTGCCGCCCGGACCTGCAAATCCCCTTCCTTAACCCTTTGCATCACATGCTGCATATGTTCGATCGGCTGTTGAATGTTGCGGGACAGAAGCCACGCCCCCAGGGTGGCAAAGCCGATTCCGATGATCAGAATGATTCCCGCCCATTGCCAGTAGTTCCAAAAATCAATGCCCGACATTCGACCCAAATGAAACAGAGATGCAAGACAAAACAGACTAAGGGGCACGGTTCCAATCAACAGGGCGCTTACCAGAAATTTTTCCCTTAGGGAAACAATGACCGCCCCCTCCAGCGGAACGTCCACCATATACATTTCTCTTGTCAGATAGCGGATGTGATCCAAGACGGGCCGGATTGCTTCCGTCGTCAGGAAAAATTCGATCACCGAGTGCATCCCCGCAATCAGCAGCGCCCCGACAGCTGCAAAAACCACGTAATAATAAGGCACTTGAAAAAGTCCCTGCTGAACACCCCATATCGACAATGCCATAGCCGGCAATGAGAAGCCGAATGCGTGCGGTCCGACAATTCGCTTGGCAGAAAGAACCGGAAATTTGAGTGTCTGCAGGTATCCATTCCGGATTTCCTCCAATGTGGGGATCGGCTCCTCAAAAGTCCTGCGAATCGGTCGTATTTGTCTGAAAAAAACGATTGACTCCACAGCAAACATCATCAGGGAAGACAGTACAAAGACTGCCGCCACGAACCACATTTCCGGCCGGGTCAAATGCAGGGTGGAGAAGTTCAGGATCCCCCCAACCCCCACAACGGTGATCATAGTTCCAAGTATATAGTTGCGAAGCAAGGTACGAAGAAAAACGTTGTATACATTCATGCTGTCATCCGAATCCCTTGCAAATTTATTCAATTCTTCTTTTTTCGGCAAAATTTGACAAATTCCTTTCCAACCCCAAGGGTCTTTTGGTTTTTTTTGTGATGTCCCCCAAATTTTGATCTCTTAAACGAATCCTATGAGTGTCGTAGAATCGACTACGTACCAATTATTTTTATTCATAAAGGAGCCAAGTCTGAAATCCTTATCAAACGCACGTAACAATGAAAATGAGCATGCCAAATAAGCCGTGCAACTAGACGACCAAATATAAAAAAATGTATTACATGCAGCTTTGAAGGAAATCAGGTTGCAACCGCCATAATCCGGTACCCCTGGGTTTTGGCTAACGAAATCGCTTGTTCTACCGTGATTTCACGGTGTACTGGACGAACATCGGATTTTTTATACAAATCAGGGTTATAGGGTTCTCTTTGTTCTTCAAGATGTGATAGATGGCCGTTAGCAGCATACGAGCAATGGCAATAATGGCGCGCTTGTGGCCTCTGCGTTTCTTCAGTTGCA
>NZ_BDUF01000022.1 GCF_002335525.1 Effusibacillus lacus | reverse complement strand
AAAATCAGCGTACAGGAATTTGGTGTAGGGGTGGTCAACTTTTTGGTTGTCAATGTGCCTCCACGTGGTCAACTTTTATGTTATCAATCACAACGATCACTACGACGATCGACCAGACAAATGTGTTACCGACGTTACTAAGATGCCAAAGGGCTTCCCCGGCTCCTTTTACTAGATACGCTGCATAAAAATGTGCCAAGATAAGACTGGCTATACCGAAAAACAGAGGCAAATATTTATTTAATCGTTTATAACCTTGGAAAATTGTTTCCTGATGAACATTACACAGTGCGTATTTGGAAATTACATTGACCAAGATATATCTTAATAGTAGGGCTAAAACCAAACCCCACATAAGATCATAACCATAGTGGGCACCAGAAACTGACATATCAACCAAGTCCCCTGCACCCAACCAACTCAGAACCATTACGATTCCAGGCCCGAACGAAATCATGTATTCCCAGAAGCTTGAGGGAATACGGGCTAAATGCGGTTGTTCTGTCTTTTCGACGGGAATTGACATTGTAATTTCCTCCCCCTAAAACAAATTTTCACATGCAAGTCACGGTTTTTGGCAAACCCATCAAGCACTAGATGTAAGCGCTTTCTTTTTCTGTTGAGGAATTTCACCTCCTCTCGGGATTTTAGATTACGCATTTTCTGAGATAATTGAAACTAACACTTCTTTCGCAGTCATAAGATGCTTGCGTAGTACCTGAATTGCTCCTTCCGTATTCCCGTTTTTCAAGCACTCCACGATTTCCCTATGCTCAGATTCGGATTCTTCCGCCCATTTGTGATTTGTTAAAGAATAGAAACGATAACGAACTATGGTATCCTGAAGTGAGTCAATCAACTGTACTAAACGACGGTTATTCAAAGCAGAAACGAGTATGGAGTGAAACTCGGAATTTGTAGTGCCCAATCCTATAGAATCCTTTGTTTGCAGTTGAGTATCGGCGATTTTTAAGCAATGCTCCAACTGTCGGATAATCGAATCATGCTGTGGGGTAATTCGACGCAGCGCTTCGGTTTCTACCAACAAACGAATTTCATAAATCTCTTCAACATCTTGGACCGTTGGAATTGAAACAATCATTCGTCTTCCAGGTAACGTTGTAACCATATTTTCCTGTTCCAGGCGCCTAAGCGCTTCACGGACAGGGGTCCGACTGACATTTAGTTTTGCTGCGATCTTATTCTCACTGAGCAAAAGGCCTGGTTCCAAAGAACCTTTTAAAATCGCCTCTTTTAGGGTCTGAAAAACGACCTCACTAAGAGGTACATAGGGATGAAAATCATTTAAAGGTTCCAATGCAATGTCTTTCTCTTCATATAACCCAGTGTCTTTCACGCGACTAACCCCCTTACTTCTTTCATTACAGGAATGGCCCCTGTTATGTTTTCACATACGTCGGTCAATTGCTTAAGAGGTGAAAGTAGTTCTTTTGCCCCGCTCTCCAAGGAAAACTCCACGTTCTTCAAGGGTGTCCTGAAGTTTTTTTACATCCAATTCAGGCATACTCACTTTTTGCTGTGCAGCAAGTGCAGCTGCTACACCCGCACCTTCACCCATCACCAAACAAGGAGCCATGTTACGTGTTGCACCGTGAGCATAGGAGGTTGCCGAAATGCATCGGCCTGCCACAATGATATTTTCCAAGCTCTTAGGTATCATTGCACGATACGGAATATCGAATGCCCCATCGTCTCCAATCTCATAAAAGCGGGCCTGACCGGTATCCGGATCGTGAATGTCTACTGGAAAACAAATCTGTCCGATCGTATCATGAAATTTGCGTCCGCTGTTGACATCTTCATCAGAAATTTCATATAGCCCCTCGATATTGCGTGTTTCTCTGACACCCGCAAATGCTGCAGGAATGTAATAAGAATTCTGAAAACCGGGTACGTATTCCTTTAAAAATTCCCCAATTTTAGCAACATGCTGTGTCAACTTAACTGTAGCGTGCGATAACGACAGTGGATCGGTACCATCAATACCCGCGATCGCCGAAGTATTCACATTGATTTGATTGGGCCAAACCGTATTGAAGAAAACCATATGATCATCATTGGGAAAAATCCCATTTTCGCGTATAATATCGTTCCATTGGCGAAATGAACCGTTGAAATATACCGGAAATGGATCCGCAAAATCCGGTCGTGTTGCCACTGCCGGTTTCGAAACAGCTATCGCATTCGCAATTTCTCTGGTATCAACTCCATAGCAACGGAGTAACATAGAAACCGGCTGCATTTTACCAGTCTTTTTGTCCCCTTTTCTGTATTTCGCACCGGCAAAGACCGCAAGATCCGCATCCCCGCTGGCATCAACGTATGTTTTAGCCCTGATTGTTCTTACTCCGCCCTTTGCAGCGACCTGTACTCCTTTGACATGACCATTATCCGCTTCAGCACCAACAACATTAACTCCATAGAGGACAGTTACCCCGGCTTCATCCAATAGCTGAGTCGAAAGAATTCGAAACATCTCTCCATCAACAGGAGTTACCGAATGAACAAATCCTCCGAATGGAATGTGCCCCACAGCTCCCCCCATTTTCATCAATCGGTCGACGATCTCTTGTGCAATTCCAAATACCACCTGACGCCCGAACTTAGTGATGTAATTATGAAGACAAAGACCTGTTGTTGCATTCCCTCCGACAAATGGCTTGGATTCAAGCAAAATGGTCTTGGCTCCGGTTCGTGCGGCAGCTGTTGCTGCAGCCACACCGGTAACCCCCCCTCCAACAACCAACACATCGCAATCCATTTCGTACATACTTTGTCCTCCTTTTTCTACTGAAGCAAACTTGTTTAAAAGAGTATGGTTCTTAGTCTGTGTTCTTGTATCCTTGTATACATGTATCGTATTATATGTTCAGAAATTTATCAATAATCAATTTCTAAAAAATCATTTTCATCCGAGGCAAATAAAATACCCGACGAGATCGATCCCGTCGGGTAACATCTGTTTAAGTGTCCAACCATCTTGCAACTGGTGCCATTCATCCGGTCGGTTCAGTTGCAGAAAACACGTTTTGTATCCACTTCATCAGGAAAATCAGATTCCGTAACCCGTCTTACGTGCAGCTGGTCCAGCAGAAATCGTCCTGCCTCGGCTGTTACCATCGGCATATCACATGCTACCACCAGATTCCATGAACAAGAAGACGATTCAAGCCCAGCATGTATTCCTGCAAGCGGACCAAGTCCCGGGGTGTCGGTCCCTTACTGTCCTTTCACCTAAAAATTGATAAGAATCCGGGTCATTCGTGACTATGATAAATGGAGCAACTGGCCTATCATCGAATGCGATTTCGATTCCTGAAACCGCTTTGCCCATTTCGTCACGGATTCGTTGAATTACCGTCTTACCTTGGATCGCGAGCAGTGCCTTATCGGTACCCATTCGATTCAACTTGCGGCCCGCGAGAATAATGACCCCGTGTTCCACATAACCCCTCCATGAGCAGGTTCTCGATATGGTCCTTATTATAGCCTGTTATCCAACGTTCACTTCAAGCTCTTCAATGCGTTTTTCCAGATACTGGGTGTCTTTTAACGCGTGATAAGTTTCGGCTTTTTCCACAATGACCGCCGTATTGTATCCCCGTATGTCCACGTACTGCACATAAACCCCTTTTGGAATCAGAACATTTCCTTCTGACCAATGGACCTGACTATTTCCTGGTTTCACATTTTCAAATTTGGCCCGGCCTTGAAACATTCCATTCTGATTATAGACTACGATTGCATCCCCTTCATTGATATTTAACTTAGCCGCGGCTTCATCATTCATCAATACGTCATAACGGTCCGCATACATCCGTTCTTTCGAGAGACCGGACGATTTTTCAAGCGTTTCCCAGTCATATTTCATGACGTGAGCCTTGAGCCGTTTATAGTTGTTTACATGTTCCTGCACAAATTGTTGATCAATCGCAGAATCCGGCTATTGTTCTTCCATTTCAAACCAATGTTTCATTACGCCGTTCATAAACACTATGTCTCCGCCAATATTCACCTGATAAAAATCATCGGCGATTTTGGTTCCGAAAAGAGCAGACTCCGCAATCGACGGAATCCAGTACTTTTCCATTGCAGGTTCATGGTACGGATTAATCACAATGATTTTGGTGCCTTTTCGCTTGTCTGCGTACATGTATTTAGTAGAAAACTGGCTGATTGTTTGCCCGTCTACTTAACCCAAAAGAATAGCTGACAGCAAAAAACCTTCTTTGGCACCCTTTGCCAAAGAAGGTTTTCTCATTGGTCCATTAAATATTGGCGGCAAACAGTTTGGCAACTTCTCCTTCATCCGGGAAACGGCCCAGTTCTTTCTTTGAGAACACGAGTTTGTCTCCCACCATTACTTCAAAGACTCCGCCACCGGAAGGGATCAGCGTCAATCCGCTGATTTGCTTTGTATACTGACCGAGCAGTTCTTCCGTCACACTGACGGCTTTCGGCAAGTAGTTTCACATGGTGCAGTATTCAATACTCACCTTCACGTTTTGGGACATTCGAAACGCCTCCTTCTTGGATTCGTTTCTATTGTACCCCAGAACTGACATAGAAGACCACCCGTTCTCCAGGATGAATTTGGGAACCGGGTTCCTGCAGTTGTTTAAAAACAGTTCCGGTGGGGTACTCGGATGGCTCCAGATAATAAATATACCGTATCCCCAAAGATAAGAGGCGCTGTTCCGCTGATGCCTTCTGCAACCCCACCAGATCCGGCGTTGCCTTGACTCCTTTGCCAAGGTTTCCAATCGGCTCCGTTGGGGTGATGGTAATCGTGCTGCTTGACTCCGACTCCGCTTTCGCGACACTGACCGGAACATTCTCAATGGTGGCCTTGAGCTTTTCTGTGCCAGGGTCCGGATTGGCCATGAAGAGGGATGCGGCAGCCCCAAGCAGCAACATGCCCATGGAGAGCGCAAAATAGGACATTACAATCGAACGGAGTTTGCTGAAAGATTGTTGAATCAGGTTTTTCTTTTGGGTGCCGAGCAGCGCTTGAATTTCACCAGATGTCACCCCATAGGGACGGGTATCTTCTTCCTCATGGCCGGAATTCCCGCCATAGAGAGGATTGGCATCTTTAGAGATGATCATCTTCAAGTCGTACGCGACATCAGCCGCATTCCTGTATGCAGGTTCGCGAATTCCCAGCAATCGGTCAATGACTTCATTGATATTGCTTCGTACCTCCAGTTTATATAGAGGTGGCGTAGCCGCAAACAGATCTTTAAGCACTTTTCCCAACGCCAAAAGGTCATCCTGTTCCCGGGCGTCCCCCCAGATGTCAAAGCATCCGGGAGACAGAAAGGCAACTTTAATATCCCTTCCCTGCAGCCAAATCGAGTCCGGTGTTAAATGTCCGTGCACAACGTTCATCTGGTGGGCATGGGCGATTGCCTGGGCGATGTTCATCGACATGAGCATTGCTTCTTCCAGGGAAAAACGAAGATCCGAGTCGATTGCCTCCCGCAAAGTCAGACAATCCCGGTACTCGGAAATCAGGTAACAGGTATCCCCGATGCATTCCATGTCATAGATGCTCATGATATGATGGTGAGAAAGACCGGCCAAAGATTGGGCACGCGACTGAAAGAGTTTGACGAAAGAAGGATCGCATTTGGAATAAACGGTTATGAATACCTTGCGGGGAAACGATTGATCAAGAGCGCTGAATAATACTGCACCGTCAGTTTCATCCAACTGTTCCTCCAGCCGGTATCGGTCTGAAAAGACACGATCCAAAGCAGAAACCTCCTCTCACCAGGATTTGATGCTCAAGTCCGAAACCCATTTTTATCTACCAGTCAATATTCGTCAATTTACGGCAATTTCCTTCATGTGAGTTTATAAACTCATTGAAAAAAGCTGTTTTATTCCGATATGATTTTCCTATGGAAGGTGATGGCAGGATGCGCAAACAAAAAATCATTCTATTTCTGATATCCCTGGTGGTCGCAGCCTTCGGCGCAGCGCTGTTTGGGGCAAAATTGCGGGCGGATGAACCGGTGCCTTATTATGTGATGGGAATGCTCGCTTACGGCCTGATTTTTATCGGGTATCTTGGTATTGATTCGGCTGCTCGCAGCTACAAAAACAGATACAGAAGGAAATAAACCCATGCGGTCCTTTGCGGTGGAACCGGTAGTTCTTGCAATCTATGGCGAACTGCTGCAACCCTCTGTTCCCGTACGTTTCCTGATGCCGCTTTCGGCAGTTGAGGAATTGGGATTGTTCCTGGAGGAGAATTTCTCTTCCGATGAAGAGGAGCAGGCAGCGATCCATTCCAATATTAAACGGCTTGTGTCTTTTTTTGACAACCCCTTTGTCCGCAAAAAAACAACCTTGGCCGGCCACCCCCCATGGTCGGTCAGCAAGCCTGTCGTCTATAATGAGTTCGTCACTGTTCAAGTAGTAAACACGGTGGATACAGCCGCTTTCGGTGAAGAGTTTGACCCGATCGAAACCGAATTGATCCTGCTTGCCATGAAGGAGAATGTACCCATTCTGACCGAGGATCCTTTCCTCCAGGACAGGATTGTAAATTCAGGCCTGGACGTGCAGGTTTACGACGTCGAAGATTTCGAATTTGCTCTCGAAGAAGGACTTGCGGGAATGGGTCCCGACTCGAACCTGCCCACCCGGAATCAGAACTATATACTGCCAATTATTTTCGGCAGTTTCCTGTTCATTCTTGTCGTGGCGTTAATCATGGCTTTTTGAAGGTCGGCTTAAAGTTTGGGGAGTGGCAAGATGTCCACTTTTATCAACTCATGTTTACTCAGCAATCTTAAAACTGTTGAGGATATGAATTATATCCCTCTATTTCTTTTGCCGAACATAAAAAAGGCGGGAGCCGCAAGGTGCTCTCGCCCTTTCTTTCCTACTTTACGGCTTATTTCTTTACATCCGCGATTTTCTTCGCATAGATGTCCAGCGTTTCTTTTACCGGCTTGCCGCCCACGACGATATCTTTGAAAGCATCCAGAATGGCCTGGTTTACAGTTGGCCAGTAAGGAACGTTGCCACGGGGAGAAGCGTACTGCAGGGCGGAATTGACCGCTTCGAAGTAAGGTTTCTGCCAATCCTCCACTTTGCCGTATGCGTCTGTCCGGACAGACGGCCATCCGAGCTTGGACACGAGGGTTTCTTGAACGTCCTTCGACATCAGATATTCGGCAAACTTAAGAGCCAGGTCTTTGTTCGGGGATCCCTTTGGAATTCCGATGACTTCCCCGCCGAGTGTGTGGGATTCCTTAACCGGCCCCCGCCATCCGCTGTACGCCTTGATCTCTTTCTTGCCGCCTTCTTTTACAATCTTGTTGACGCCAAATGGCCAGTTTTGGCCGAGGTATACAGATTCGGTGGCAAGGAACTGGTTCATGAAGTTCCAGTTGGCTCTTTTGCTGTCAGGAGACAGGTGAGGGTACAACTGCTGCATGAAGGTAAACGCCTTTACACTGCCCTCGTCGTTCAGGACATAAGGATCACCGCCTGCAGCCCGGACGAAATCAAAAATGTGCAGCGTATTGTCGATTTCAAGGTTGGCCTTGATCGCCACGCGGCCGACTTTTTCCTTGTCCTTGAAGGTTCTGGCCACATTCAACAGATCATCCCAGGTCTTTGGCGGGGTCAAACCCGCATCCTGAAACTTCTTCTCGTTGTAGAAAGCGATCTCCACGTTCGGGCGATACGGGAGGAACATGAGTTTATTTTCAAAGGTTCCCGCTTCTATCATGCCCTTGATGGCGGTGTCCGGAATAATGTTTTTGTTTGCGCTCAGATCTTCAACAATGCCACGGTCAACCAGTGCATACAGTTCATTGACGTCCTGGGTAATCAGGTCAATTTCCACTTTGTTCGCTTTCTGTTGGGCCGCCAGCTTTTCCACTACGTCTTTTGCTTCGACCTGAACAGCTTCCACTTTTACGTTGTTCGCCTGTTCAAACTTTGGAATCACATCGGAACGCATTACCTTCCATTCATCTTCGCCAAGACCCATTGCCACCCGGAGAACCTTCTGTCCTCCCTGGCCGCCTTGCTGCGGTTGGCCCTCTTCTTTCTTGCCGCCGGCACATCCGGCAACCAGTGAGAGTGTCAATGCGGCTCCCATGGTGACGGATAACGCACGTTTCCATTTTTTGTCCATCAGTCAAGCCCCCTTAATGCTTTTGCCTTTATATCGCAGAAGAATAGTACTGCACTATCCTTTTACTGCCCCTGAGAGATAACCTGCTTTCAAATACCGCTGCAGGAAGAAGGTAATGATGACGACCGGGATGGTGATTAACACCGAGTAGGATGCAGATTGGAACCAGTCGCCCCGATTAATGAAGTAATAGGTTTGCAGCGGCAGAGTGCGTTCGGAAACTGTAAGATAAAGCGCATAAGTAAATTCGTTCCAGGAATTCAACCATACGAACAATGCTCCTACCGCTATGCCCGGAGCAGCCAACGGAAACACTACCTTCCGCAACGCCTCAAGTCTGGATGCTCCGTCAATATAGGCTGCCTGTTCCAAATCTCTTGGAATCGTTTCAAAGGTCCCCACCAGAATCCATGCCAGAAAAGGCAAGTTGGGAATCAGGTGGGCCAGGATCAAGCCAAGGTCCGTATCAACCAAATTCCATTTGATAAAATTCACGGCAATCGGAAGTGCAATCCCCACATCGGGAAACATCCGGGTAAAGAGCAGCCCCAGGACAAACGTATATTTCCATTTTCTTCCCATTCTTGAAATTACATACGAGGCAGGTGCTGCCGCCACTACCCCCAACAGGGTGGTTAGGGTTGCAACAGTCAGGCTTTTGCGCAAAGGTTCCCACAGATTACCCGATTCAAACATCCGGCTCCAATGTTCCCAGGTAAAATTCTCGATCCAATAGGGGGGATGCTGTGTCATGACGTCTTGTGGCGCACTCAGCGATACTTTCACCATGATGTAAACGGGAACAATCATTACGAAAGTGAATATGACCAGAACCAGGTAGGCCAGCCATCTTCCTCTCATTGCACGTCACCGCCTTTGCGTTCCACCACAAACATGTAAAGAAAGATGAATGCCACAATCATTAACAGCAGGATGGTCGAAGCCGCACCGGAAGTGTAAGGATTGTTGTAAGTGCCGTACTCCGTGTACGCATATGTCGATAATACGGGAGTATTGCGTCCCGCAAGGACAAGCGGCAGTTCAAAAATCCGAAAAGCGTCAATCGCCCGCAGGATTAATGCCATTGTGATGGAAGGGCGCAGCAGCGGCAGTGTGATTCGCCAGAAAGTCTGCCAGGGAGTTGCTCCATCCACCTTTGCCGCTTCGTATACGTCGTCCGATATGGATTCCAGGCCAGCCAGCAGCAATAGCACGACAATTGGCATTACCTTCCACATGTCTGCCACCACGATCATCATCAGCGTGCTGAAACCGCCTGCCGCCCAATCGATGGGCACTTCCGAAAGCTTGAGATCATAGAGCAACTCATTGAGATATCCGCTGGTAGCAAATATGTAGATCATCGTGACGCCTGAAACCAGTGTCGGCACACCCATGGGAATCATCGTCAATGTCCGGAAGATTCCTTTCCCCTTTGTAATGTGCTTGAGAGACAGGGCCACAATCAATCCGATCGCGATCTGCAACGACAGCCCCACAACAGTGATAATCAGTGTGTTCCAAAAAGCATCCGAGAATTCAGGCCGGGAAAAAAGATATCTGTAATTGTCGAGGGTCCACTCTTCTGTCCCTTTCTTTTGAAACCCCATAACAATTGCCCGAAGTACAGGTACCACCGTAAGGCCCAATATATAGATCACGAGCGGAGCCAGCAACAGGGTTTCCATTCGGTAACGCTTCAGCCATCTCATATAACGGCCTCCTTAACAAACAAATCCATACCCCCAAATATTTCCCAAATTGAGTTCAGTACATTCTGAAAACCTTTTCAATCAAAATGAAAATGAAGTTGCCTGATTAGGGCAACCGAAAATTTGAAGTTTGAAAAGGTTTTCAGGATCTACGAAGATTTTACTTCAGGGTGCGCTCATCCGTCAATTGTTTTATTTCCTTCACCGTTCCGCGAACAATCAGTTGGTGTTTGAGGTAATGGAGTCCCTTGTGTTCAACCGTTTTGGTAATCATATCAAGCAGGCAATCAGCCGCTTTTTCACCAATTTGGTAGAGCGGCTGGGCCACCGTAGTCAACGGGGGATTGGACATTTGAGCAATCTTGACATTGTCAAACCCTACTACTGACAGTTCTTCCGGTACCCGAATCCCTCTTTCATAAGCGTAACTGATGATTCCCAGAGCCATTTCGTCACTTGCTGCAAATATGGCTGTCATCTCCGGAAAACGTCCCAATAGCTCCTCTGTCGCCTGTTTCCCGCTTTCGAACCTGTAATCGCCGTGTACAATCCGTCTGTCAATGTCAGCGATTCCCGCCTCCTGCAACGCCCTCCGAAAGCCTGCAACCCGGGGCACGCCGGCAATCGGATCGTGGCTGGACCCTGCAATCATGCCCAAATTTCTGTGTCCCTGTTCAATCAAATAATTGGCGGCTTCAAAACTCGCTTGTTCGTCATTCACCTTGATCGAGGGAAAGTCATACCCGGAAGTGGTGGCGGCAAGCACCACAGGTACTTCCAGTTTTAGCAAGGCCCGATAATAATCCTCCGACACGGGTTCACTGGTGAAAATAACGCCGTCGACCCTTTTTTCCCTAAGAACTTCAATGTATTTCAGCATCCGTCTGGGATCGCCGTCTGTATTGCAAATCATCACATTCCAGCCCCGTGCATGGGCAACATCCTCCATGCCGCGGAACACTTCGGCAAAGAAAAAGTTCGATACATCGGGAATCAATACACCGATGGTCTGTGTCCGCCGATGGATAAGACCGCGTGCGAGGGCGTTGGGTTGGTACCCCAATTCCCGGATCGCTTCCAGGACTCGTTCCCTTTTCTCGGCGGTTACCAGCGGACTGTTGTTCAACACCCTGGAAACAGTCGATATGGAAACATTGGCTCTCTTTGCAACATCATGGATGGTTGTCATCGACCATTTCCTCCCCGTGCAATCGGCATTGACATCTGCCAACGCCGATTGAGTCCTCTCCTCCAACTATAATCAATTTATCCCTTAATCTCCACTAACCGCTCAAACGTCAGTTCTACCGTGGTATCAACAATCCAATCTGCATGTTTCAGGGTTTCCCGATTCCCTACTCCAACGGCTGTCATTTGTGCCTCCTTAATGGCGGCAATCCCCGCTTCCGCATCTTCTATGCCGATGCAGTTCCGGTAGGGAACCCCCAACAGGTCGGCAGCCGTCAGAAAGATTTCGGGATCCGGCTTTCCCTTTTTGATTTTTGACGCATCCGCAATCGCGTCAAAATATTGGGTGATTCCCAGCTTCTCAAGTACGGCGGGCGCGTTCTTGCTGGCAGAGGCCAATCCGATTTTTACCCCGTTTTCCCTGAGCTGCTTCAGAAGGGTCAGGATGCCCGGCAAGAGGTCGTCCGGTGAAATGGATTCAATCAATTGTTTGTAATTCTCGTTCTTCCGGTCAGCCAAAGCGATTTTCTCTGCTTCTGTAAGTTGCAATTCTCCACGACTCAGGATAAGCTCCAGTGACTCCAGACGCCCTATGCCTTTCAACTGCTCATTGAATTCACGGTCAAAGGGCACACCGATTTCATCCGCCAGTTGCTTCCATGCTTGGTAGTGGTACTCGGCCGTATCCGTAATAACACCATCCAGATCGAAAATGACCGCTTCCAGTTTAGGCTTCAGACTCCGTGTTTGGGATTTCCCCGGCGCCAGAGATACTTCCTCACGAAAATGTTGAAGAGTGACCGGTTGCCCGGAAAGCAGTGTATAAGTTACGGCGTCCCTGGTCACATCAATGTCAATTACCCGTCCCTTGAAAGTGATCTTAAAACGATACCCCTCCCACTTCTCGGGTACAACCGGATGGAAGGAAAGCTCCCCTTGATACTCCCGGAATCCGGCAAACCCATGAACAATGGACAGCCAGGTACCCGCCATGGAAGCGGTATGAATGCCGTCCTTGACGTTGTCATGAATATCGTCCAAATCCATCCGGGCGGTATACATAAAGTAATTGTAAGCTTTGTCAATATATCCGAGTTCCGCCGCCAAAATGCTGTAGATACACGGAGACAAGGAAGAGTCATGGGTTGTAATAGGTTCATAATAGTCATAATTGCGTTTCTTCTCGGCAGTGGTAAACCGGTCCCCCTGCAGAAATAAAGCAAGTACCACGTCTGCCTGCTTTAAGACCTGGCGGCGGTAAATGACCAACGGATGATAGTGCAACAGCAGCGGGTATTTGTCCGGGGGAGTGTTTTCGAAATTCCAGACCGCCCTGTCGAGAAACGAGTCATCCTGGGGATGAATGCCCAACTCTTCATCGTAAGGGATGTACATATGCTCGGCAGCCCGCTTCCACTCGGCGATTTCGCTTTCCTGCAGACCAATTTTTCCGGCAATCGACTGAAACGCCTGCCCGTGTTTCTCTTTCAGGAATTGAGCCATGCGGTAAGCAAATTCAAGATGATCCTTGGCCATCATGTTTGTAAACAGGTTATTGTTGACAAGGGCAGTATATTCGTCAGGGCCTGTAACCTCGTTGATGCAGAAACGGTTCCCTTTCCGGGGGATATAGTCTCCAAGATCCGCCCACAGCCTTGCGGTCTCAAACAGCATTTCGGCACCGGCTTCAATGAAGAAATCCAAGTCCTCTGTGGCATGCATGTATTTTTTCAGCGCATAAATGATATCCGCGTTGATATGATACTGGGCGGTTCCGGCCGGATAGTAGGCGGAGGTTTCTTCCCCGCCGATGGTTCGCCATGCATAGAGGGCGCCTTTTTGCGACATGACTCTGGCGCGCTCTTTGGCCTTGTCCAGGATGCTGTAGCGATAGGTCAGAAGCTGTCTGCCGATCGCAGGATTGGTATAAAGGAAAAACGGAAAAATGTAGGTTTCCGTATCCCAGAAGTAATGCCCTTCATAGCCCTCGCCCGTAATTCCCTTGGCTCCAATGTTGGTCTTCCCATCCCGTCCAACAGATTGAAGCAGATGAAACACATTAAACCGGATGCTTTGCTGCAGAGCCAGGTCTCCTTTGATTTCCACGTCGCTGCG
The DNA here is from genome assembly GCF_002335525.1 of Effusibacillus lacus. Lineage (NCBI taxonomy): Bacteria > Bacillati > Bacillota > Bacilli > Caryophanales > Alicyclobacillaceae > Effusibacillus > Effusibacillus lacus. Next base: position 76,455 of record NZ_BDUF01000022.1, on the reverse strand, counting down.
GGACCAGAAGTCCTTGAGGAATTGTCTTTGCTCTTCCCGCAAGCGATCAAACCCCTGCTGTCTTGCCTCCGAAAGGGTTTCTTTGGAAAGTGCAAGCAGTTGTTCCTCCGGATAGTCCCTGGAGGTGTGGTAGGAAATGTACTTTGTAAGCCGAATCGTCCGCTCCCGGTGCGCTGTAACGGTATATTTCACCCTGACCATTTGCTCCGGCGCATCCGCTTCCATGCGGAAAGTGTTTTCCGTCTCCAACTGGTTTTCCATGCCGCACACAAGGGCAAACCGGGTATTCTTCGTCCGCTGACGCAGGGCTGCAAACGTCCCGTCCTGATCCTTCCCTTCAGTGATCAGCACTTGTCCGGCAAATGCCGCGCCCGCCCGCGGGTCTCCCATGGTAACCTGGTTTCGCACTTCGCCATTCAGTGCGGAAACAAGCACAATCTCCCCGTCAAAATTCAAAGCCGTGACTTCATAGGAAATGACAGCCAAGTGTTTCCGGGCAAGGCATGCAAACCTTTGAATCCGGATACGGACCTGCTTTCCGGTCCCTGATTCCCAGGTCATATCACGCGTTAAGACCCCTTCTTTCATATCAAGAGTCCGCCTGTAGGAAATCAGCTTGCCTGAGAACAGGTCCAGAGGTTCACCGTCCACATACAATTGAATGATCTTGCTGTCGGTGACATTCAGCATGGTCTGGCTTTTTTCCGCATACCCATACGCTTCCTCACCGTATACAATCGGTTTTGATTCATAGAAACCATTCAAATATGTACCGTTAACAGAGGAGTTGTCCGGACCGTTATACCCCTCTTCAAAGTTCCCCCGCATGCCGATATAGCCGTTTCCGACCGCAAATATGGTTTCATCCCTGAGGTTTGTCTCCACGTCAAATGACTCTTCAACAATCTTCCATTCATCATACGGATAGATTGGTTTTCTGTCTTTGGCTTTGATCTTCATCTCATTCCCTACTTTCGCTCGGCTGAAAACCTTTTCTGAAAACCTTTTCAGTTTTTATTTACCCTCATTATAACAACACTGCCGTTTAAATTCAAAACAACTTTCCGAAAGTTGAGCAGTAAATTGTTTCATCTTCCGTTTCGGAACCTTTCCCGATATGATAGAAGAAGTGCCACACAAACATCAATGCAGGGAGGCCAAATTTTGCAATCGACCATCCCCCACACTCTTTCGACCCATTTACGCATTTTCTTGTGGATTCAGTTGTTTGTCTCAACCGCCTCCTCTCTGTCAGGATTATTTGTCAACGTATTTTTGTGGAAGGTTAACCAGGACTTGCTGACAATCGCTTACTTTAATATGACTCTGAGCGCCTCGATTATGCTGATGATGTTTCCCGCCGGCTGGATTGGCCGCAGACTCCATTCCGTCTGGTGTTTGCGGATGGCAATGGGCATGTTTGCGTTCTTTTATTTTCTGATTGCCTACTGGCAGGAGCGCGCCGGCGACCATTTTATTCTGCTTGGCATTCTGCACGGGTCGGCGATTGCGTTCTTCGCCCTTGCAACCCATGTAATCTCGTATGATCATAGTCAAAGCGGGAACCGTTCCCGGTACTTCGGATGGTATTCCTTTGTTTCCACAATGGGAAACATGGCGCCGCCCCTCCTCTCCGGCTGGATCATCACCCGGTTTGACACAATCGCAGGCTACAGGACCATCTTCCTCATTTCGCTGGTACTGTTTGCTGCCGCTTGCCTGCTGTCGGTGTTTCTGCCAGGAAGGGGACAGAAGACCAAAGGATCTCTCCTTTCCGTGATGAAAAACGGAGGAGACGATTGGCGAAACGTGCAACTGGCCAACGGAGTCTACGGACTGCATGATGGGGTGATGTGGTTCCTGCTTCAACTGGTTGCATTCTGGATTCTGAAAGATGAATTTCAAATGGGCATCTATACAACAGCTGCCAGTTTGCTCAGTTTGTTTGCGGCCGTGTATGTGGGAAAAAGAGTTCAGCCCCATAACCGGATCCGATACTTCCTTGCGGGGGCCATCGGTGTCGGGCTGGGACACTTGATATTGGCATTCCATTTCAATGTGGCGGGCTTCACCCTCTATACCTTATGGGTAACAGTATTTGCCAACTTTTATTCGATCCCCTACAATTCCATCACCTTCGAGGTCATCAGCCGTGACCCGCAAGCTCAGGAACGCAGGGTGGATTACATCGTTTCAAGGGAAATCCCGATTGGATTGGGGCGTTTGCTAAGTGTAGCCGCATTCGTGGCACTGCACGACCATTTCCAAAATCAGACAGCCGTTCAAGTTACCATTGGTGTTCTCGGTTTGCTGTACCTGATCTGTTGGCGGTTGATGGCAAGAATTCGATTGGAGACGGAACCGGTCACTCATGCAAAAACCGACAGCGTTGACATGTAGGCTCGCTGTCGGCTTTTTTCAGGTGTTTGGGTTAACCGGCAACTACTTGAAGACCGGTGGAATTGCTGACTACTTTGAGCGTAGTCTGTCCGTCATCCGTTTGTTGAACAAGCAGGTCGAGAGTACCGCCTCCTACCCGCATATTCCTGACCGTCATCCGGTGAATGCCCCGTGGCAGGGAAGGTGACAGGCGGACAATTCCGGACGGCACATCCGGCTCCATCCCAAGCATTACCCGAATAAACACCAGCGGCGTGCCGGCGGCCCACGCTTGCGGCGAGCAGGCCACCGGATAGGGAATCGGGTACCCTTCTTCTTTCGGGTAGCCGCAGAACAGTTCGGGCAGTCTGTCATATTCAAAGTGCCGGGACGCGGTTATAAGCCCTTCAATAACCCGGTTGGCATGGTCGTGAAACCCGTACCTCGCAAGCCCCAACACACAAATCGAGTTGTCATGCGGCCAAACGGAACCGTTGTGATAGCTCACCGGATTGTAGCCTGTCGATTCGGTGCTCATCGTGCGAATCCCCCATCCGGAGAACATATCAGGTTCCAGCAGACGGTCTGCGACCTTCCTCGCCTGTTCTTCCGTCAGCAGCCCGGACCAAAGACAGTGCCCGGGATTGGATGTGACAGATTCCACTTGTTTCTTTTCATGATCAAGGGCAATCGCCACATACCCTTCCTCTTCCATCCAGAAGTCCCTGGCGAAATTCGATTTCAATCGTGCGGCAGACTCCCGCAGTTCCGTTGCTTTGTCAGGACGGCCCAAACGTTCGAACAGGACAGCCAGCCTGATTTTTGCGTCGTATACGTATCCCTGTACCTCCGCCAGTGCTATTGGCGGCTGCGCCAGTGACCCGTTTTTGTGGACAACCGAATCAACTGAGTCTTTCCAGCCTTGATTGGCAAACCCTTTGTCCGCTTCCTGCAGGTACTCCACATAACCGTCGCTGTCGCGGTCTCCGAACGAATCAATCCAATCGAGAGCCTGTTCAATGTTTGGAAGCAACTGTCTGATGAATTCCTCATCACCGGTCCAATGATAATATTCAGCCGCCAGCACAAGAAACAGAGGGGTTGCATCAATCGTGCCGTAATAAGGAGTAAACGGGATCACACCCGAGTTCGCCAATTCCCCGTACCGAATCTCGTGCATGATTTTTCCCGGCTGTTCATCCCGCCACGGATCGACTCTGGTTCCCTGATAAGCTGCCATTGTCTTCAGCGTACCCCTGGCAATCTCGGGGTTGAAGGAAAACAGCTGCAAAGCAGCGATCAGAGAGTCGCGTCCAAAGGGGACCGAATAGATAGGCAACCCCGCCACCGGGAATCTTCCAAATCCCACATCTGTCAACAGTACGCGAATGTCTTTCAGGGAACGGTTGACAAGTGAATTGAATGTATCATTGTCAGTTTCGATCTGAGTGCATTCGTTGTCCCACTGCTGATATGACTGCTGCAGGCAGTGAATGGCTTCCCCACGGTCTTTTGGCTGCGGGGCGTGTCCGTTAATCTCCGGAACCACCGAAAGCTCCAGTATTTCAGTCCCAAATGGCGAAACAGTCAGCGAATAAAACGCTTCCTTTCCGGATATTGTCTTTGGTGCAGGGTCGAACCTGACGACGGTTGCCCGCTCCAATCGGTCGCTTCCGGAGTAAGAGAAGCGTATCGAATTTCTGTCCGTAACAACCGGATGAAGGGTTCCTCCCTGTCCCTGCCTGTAGCCCCGGACTTCAAACATATCCTTGAAATCGGCGTCAACCCGGATTGCCACTTCCAATTCCACCGGATAGGCATTCCGATTGCGGAATGTGACGGTTTCATAGAGAACACCTTCAGCGATAAAACGCTTGCGTTCCATCTCGATCGATTCCCGCCATACCCCGATTTCTTCGCCAATGTACTTTTCTTTATTGGTCAGACGGATGGTCGAGATATAATTCTCCGCCGCATGAGACGACAACAAAATCATGTCGAGATTCTCAACCGTAACTTCAAACCGGCTAAGAAACCGGGTGTCTTTGGTAAACAGTCCAAAGCCTTCTTCGTTGCCTTCCTTGATGCTGCCAAGCGGATCCGTAACAAGAAACAGATCGTCTTCTTTGATAACTCGATAGTTCATGATGGCCTCCCCGGTGCTATCTGTCTGAATGGATCGATCTAATGGTACAGTTCTTTCCTCCCGGAGTCAAAAAGATGAAAAAAGCACGGGAACAATCCCGTGCTTTCATGGTGTTTTTCTTTACGGTGTCGGTACCATCCATGGGAAAACGTAAGCCTGCAGCCAGGAGATGACACCCATCAGACCGACGAAGATCAAACTGTGCTTGAACGTAAAGCGCAGAATGTTCCCCTCCTGGCCCGCTTGGTTGGTGGCACCCGCCCCCACGGCAATCGACTGCGGAGAGATCATCTTCGCGGCACAACCGCCGGTGGAGTTGGAGGACACAGCCAGAATATCGCTGATTCCAACCTCTTTTGCTGCAACTTGCTGCAGTTTTCCGAACAATGCGTTCGTGGAAGTATCGGAACCGGTCAGGAACACCCCGATAAAGCCGATAATCGGCGCAAAGAACGCGAACAGGACGCCAGTGGAGGAGAGTGCTTTCCCCAACGTTTCCCCCATACCGGTTCTTGTGCTCAGTTCCGCGTAAGCAAGGAAGCATGCAACGGAAAGTGCAGGAAGCGCCAGTTGCTTGCAGGTATTGCCAAATGTCTTGAGGTAGCGTGCAAACGAGAAGTTTGCAAATGCTATCAGCACAAGCGCGCTCAGCAGAGTGGCCACCAGAATCGCAGTACCGGAGGCCGTGAACCAGTTGATCGAGTGAACAACATTGGATACTGTGTCGCCCGTTTTGGCATAAAGTCCCGGAACGGCAAACTTGATTTCGTACCAAGGTGCTGCCTGACCCGCCTTGGAAGCCGGGAACAGGTCTTTGAACCATTTTTCCGACCATATAAAAATTACAATCATTGTGATTACGTAAGGAGACCAGGCAACCGCCACTTGACCTGCAGTGTATTTCTTGTCACTGGCCAGTTGAACTTGCGCCCCTTCAAAAGTCCACTTGTCTTTCGGTTTCCAGAAGACCAGAAGAATGGCCATTGCGATGATAGAACTGAAAGACGCCGCCAAGTCTGTAATCTGGTAGCTAAAGTAGTTGGATGATATGAACTGGGCCGCCGCGAAAGATACACCCGCCACGATAGCAGCCGGAAGCACCCCTTTCGCCGCTTTCCATCCTCCCATGATCATGACAACCCAAAGAGGAACGATAAGAGTCAGAATCGGCAGCTGACGACCTGCCATTGCCCCAATCAGGTTCGGATCAAGTCCTGTAACTGATCCGGCGGTTGTAATCGGGATCCCTATGGAACCGTAAGCAACCGGTACGGAATTTGCCACAAGCGCCAGACCTGCCGCATAAACGGGCGGGAATCCCATCCCGATCATCATGGCAGCCGCGATGGCCACCGGTGTTCCAAAACCTGCCGCCCCTTCAATAAAGGCAGAGAAACAGAATGCAATCAGGATGGCCTGAATCCTCTGGTCATCCGATACTTTCCCGATTGACCATTTGATAATCTCAAATTGACCTGCTTCCACCGTCAGGTTGTAGAGGAACACACCAAACAGCACCACATAAAAAATTGGGAAGAGTCCTTTGAACGCGCCCAGGAAGTCCATTGCCAACACGGCGCCTACGGAATTGTTATAAGGAATCCCGTACATAAAAATACCAATCAGTGTTGCAATAACAATGGTAATGAGTGCCGCCAGATAGCCTTTCATCTTCCGGACCGCCAACAGGTAGCCCAAAACGAAGATCGGCAAAGCCGCGACGAGTGCTGACAACCAGATGTTGCCAAACGGATCAACAACTTTTGTCCACGGTTGCATGCTGTCTACCTCCTGTTTGATAAGGTGATATGATGACTTGACCATTACAGCAAATAATATACCATGAATGAAAGCGCTTGCGTATTACTTTTTGAAAAATTTTTTAATCTTTATAGTTGTGAAATTTTGCACGGACTATTCTCTCAATGGCAGCTTCCAAAAGAACATGGGCATTTTCCATTGCTTCTTCCAGAGTCATCGGCCGGTTGACCATAGAAAAAACACTCTGCACCCCATGTTGGTATAATATTTCGACGCCTTCTCCGATGGAACCTGCAACCAGAATCACGGGAACCCCGGCCCGCTGCGCCACCTTCGCCACCCCAAAAGGCGTTTTTCCCCGTTCCGTCTGGAAATCAACCTGACCCTCCCCGGAAAAAACCAGGTCAGCCCCTGCCACCTTCTCCTCAATTCCGGTAGCTTCGATTACAATGTCAACTCCTCTTTTCAGCACTGCACCGAGGAAAGCAACCATGCCGGCTCCCAAACCGCCGGCAGCACCTGCACCGGGCAGCTCCCGGATGGATTTTCCCAAATCCCGTTCGATAATTTGCGAATAATGGAGAAGGTTTTGGTCAAGGATTTGAATCATATCGGGGGTAGCCCCTTTTTGCGGTCCGAACACATGACTGGCTCCCTGAGGACCGGTCAGCGGGTTGTCCACGTCACACGCTACCGTAAAAGTACATTCTTTCAGCCGCGGGTCGATTCCCGCCAGGTCTATTCGGCTCAATTGGCCCAAAGAACCTCCGCCAAAGGGAAGATCAGTTCCCGAATCATCCAGAAACTTCACACCAAGCGCCTGCGCCATGCCGATCCCGCCGTCGTTGGTCGCACTGCCGCCTATCCCAAGGATGAACTTTCGACAACCATGATCCAATGCAGCACGAATCAATTCACCCGTGCCGAATGTAGTGGTGTGCAAGGGATTCCGGCGATCTTTCGGAACGAGGTAAAGCCCTGAGGCCTCCGCCATTTCAATCACAGCCGTTTCCCCGTCCCCCAGGATTCCGTACTTCGCCGTAACCTTCTCCCCTATCGGATTGGTCACGGCATGGGTCAGGATCCGGCCGCCCGTGGCGTCCACCAGGCTCTGTACTGTCCCTTCTCCCCCGTCTGCCATCGGAACCTTTATGACATTTGCATCGGGCACCACTTTTCGAATCCCTTTCTCCATCGCTTCACATGCTTCCCGGGCAGTGAGGCTTCCCTTATAAGAATCGGGAGCCACTACGAATTTCATTTGTCTTCCTCCTCCAGTTTGGCTATTTGCTTGCACGGGCTTCTTTCAGCAACCTCTGTTTGAGATTCCATAGTTTTTCCGACAAGTCCACATGATAGGCATGCGGATTAATGGGACGTTTGATTTCATGCGGAAACGAATTGAGTTGGGTCTTGGCCCGCCTACGAATCTGCTCCACTTCCGGGAGTTCATAGACGATCTCCCCTTTCACAAGAATGGGCACCAACAATTCTTCCATTTTGAAATTGCGGATTGTTTTCCGTTTATAGGTATGAATCGGGTGAAAAAGGGTCAGCGGCTCAGAAGGATCCAACTGCTCCTCAGCCAGCATGATCAGATCGGCGGTAGCCATGCCGTCTTCCAGATACAGGCGAACCGCTCTCTTGTAGCCCGGATTTGTAATCTTCTCCGGGTTTTCCGATACCTTGATCTTGGGTGTCATAACACCGTTTTCCTCTTCTGCCACCAGCTTATACACGCCGCCCAGCGCAGGGCAATCATCGCCTGTGATCAGAGCGGTGCCAAAGCACCAGGTGTCAATTCTCGCACCCTGCAGCATCAGATCCCGCACCACATATTCATTCAGATCGCCCGATGCAAGAATTTTCACATTGGAAAACCCCGCGCTGTCAAGCATCCTTCTGGATTCCTTCGATAACCAGGCCAGATCTCCCGAATCCAGTCGGATCGCTCTTAATTCATATCCTTGTTCCCTCAGCTCACGTGCAACTTGTATTGCATTTGGGACACCGCTTTTCAGGGTGTCATATGTATCCACCAGAAGAGTGGTACGGTCGGGATAGGTCGACGCATAAGCCCGAAACGCTTCCAACTCACTGGGGAAGCTTTGGATCCAGCTGTGGGATTGGGTGCCGACCACCGGAATCCCGAAATTTTGTCCGGCATACAAATTGCTGGTACCGGCAAAACCTCCAATATAAGACGCACGGGAACCGAATGTCGCGGCATCCGCATTCTGGGCCCTTCTTAACCCAAACTCTACCGACTCATGCGTATGGTCAAACAGATCACCGCGGGTGGCCTGAACCATCCGGGCGGCCTTCGTGGCAATTAGCGTCTGATGGTTAATGAAAGACAAGCAGGCGGATTCAACCAGCTGCAGTTGAAAAATAGGTCCTTCAAACCGCATCAGAGGAATGTTCGGAAAAACCACCGTTCCTTCCTCCACTGCATATACGGTGCCTGTGAAGCGAAATCGTTTCAACTCATCCAGGAACGCTTCGTCAAACAGATTCAGAGAGCGAAGATAAGCGATATCTTCCTCTTCGAACTTTAGTCCTGTCAGGAAGATCACCACCTCTTCCAACCCTGCCGCCAGCGCAAATCCGTTATCGCAAGGATTTTTCCGGTAGAACAGATCAAATACGGCATGCTGGTTCATCTTGCCGGATTTGTAATAGCCATACATCATGGTCAGTTGGTACAGGTCGGTCAATAAAGCGGAATACTGTCTGCGATACACAGGTTTCCGCCTAAGTTCCTCCAATCTTTCTGCCGCCGTAGATTGGGTCATGCATGTCACCCTCTGCAAACTTTTCTTTCCATTTTACAACTCTTCGAAGATTTTTTTAACAGCTTGGAAAGTATAAGTTTTTGGTATCCTGATTACAACCAAAACTTATACTTTCCTGCTGTCAAGAAAAGCTTCCTCAAATATTCGCTCTAACTTCAGGAATTTGCTTCGTCAAAAGCTTTTCTTCAGCCTGAATCCCACATTTCTCAGGATCAGCACCGCCAGGATCTGCATGGATCCGACAAGCAGCAGATAGGTTGCAATCCATTCCCTTGGCAGAAAACGATAGGTGGAAATGAAAGCAATGATACTGAGAACCCTTCCTCCATTCAGTACGATTTCACGCTCAACCACATATTCCCTTTCATAGCGCTCATGCGCCTCGTCAATTACATGAAAAACCCTGGCGGCAAATGGAACGAGAAAAAAAGGCGTAAAAATCGCCGTTATAATGCCATACAGCATGATCGTCCGATAGTTCTGTCCAAACAGAAACAGGGCAATCGCCCCTGTGGACACAAAGGAACCGATCAGCATGGACTCGTTATACCAATACCACCGCAGCAATTTCCCCACCGCAAAAAAAGAAACGGTCGAGAACAGGGCGTTCACCGCAGTAAATTTGCCCAATGCCCATTCGCTTCCTGTGGCCATCACCACCATAATGGAGGCAAAAAAAACAAACACCCCTTCCCGAATTCCCTGAAAAAAATTTCCCAGCAAAACCCGGTTCCAGTTGGGATGCCGACGGCAAAAAATCGGTGCCGGCAGCTCGGATTCCTCATTGGTGACAAGCCGCTGGCTGATAAGAAATGCCCATGCAAAAAAGGCCAGCGACAAGGAAAAAACGAGAGGGTATCCGATTTCCCTGACGGAAGCGATCAGGAAGCCCGATAGCAATGGAGCTGCCATCGTCGCCAGCGAGCTTAGCATTCCGGTCCAACTTCCAAACTCCCCGCGCAATTTGGTATCCGTTTCCCTTAATGACAACAGATTGTATCCGTACCAATAGAAACCTGCGCCCGATCCTAACAAAAGCCCCATCCAATAAGGGCTTGCCTGGCTTCCTTTCCACAAAACCAAAGCATAAAACAAGGCATGCAAAAGAATTCCTATTCGCAAATACACTTCCCTGTGGATTTTGTTAAATCGGCTAGCCAAGAAAAAAACGAACGGCATCACTGTATACTGCAATCCGTTGAAGACAGCCAGCCAAACTATGCTCTTGGTTTGTTTCCATAGAAAGACGTTGACAAACGCTGATGAAAGGGAAGATGCCAGTGTAAACATAACTCCAATCCAAAGAAGCAGCCGCATCGATTTGGTCCATTCCTGAAAAGCCAAATCCGATTCCCTCCTTCCCGTTTGTTATGCCCAGGCAGCCAAAAGGAAATTCCCTTCCCAAGGTGAATTGGATAAGAAATACCCTAAGAATAAATTTCTTTGTATCGCTGAAAGTTATAAAGAACCCGCTGCACATAATGGCGGGTTTCCCCGACCGGAACCTGGTCGAGATGTTCCAGTGTGCCGTCCCAGGTTCCGTTTTTCAACCATTTGTCCACCCGGCTGGGCCCCGAATTATATGCGGCAATGGCAGCGATACGGTTGCCGTTGAACCGCTGCTCCAGGTACGCGATATACCAACTCCCGAGCCGGATGTTAATTTGCGGCTGGGCCAAATCGTCAGGGTTGTCATAGGCAAGACCGCTTTGTTCCGCAATCCACTCCGCAGTCTGCGGCATCAACTGCATTAACCCAATGGCGCCGGCACGGGACACATCATCTTCCTTGAATTTGCTTTCCACCCGTATGATGGCGGCTACCAGCATGGGATCCACATTGAAACTGGAAGCGCTTTGTTCAATGATCCGGTAGTGATACAGCGGATACATCCAACGAAGGATTGGCTTGGAAGCAGCCATAGTCACCAGAATCACCAGCACCGTACCGATCAGCACATACCTTTTTTTCACGTGAGTGACCTCAACTCCTCCCAGATCCGCATAACTTGCCGGCGGGTCTGATCCAAACCGCCCCGATTGTCAATCACATAATCGGCATAAGACTTCTTGTCTTCAATTGGCATTTGGGCACGGATCCGCTTCATGGCTTCCTTTTCGGACACGCCGTCCCGTTCCATCAGACGGTGCAATTGAGTCTGTTCGTCCACATAGACAAGAATCACCTTGTCCATCTGCCGATAAAGGCCTGTCTCAATCAACAGCGGCACGTCTTGAATCACGGGACGATTCGGGTCTTTCCGCAAATATTCGGCCACCTGCCTGCCGGCTTCCTTCCGGACCCGCGGATGGACAATCCGGTTGAGCTTGTCTCTTTCCGCTGCATTGGAAAACACAATGCCGCCCAGTTTCGGGCGGTCAATTGTGCGGTCGGAAAGCAGGATGTCCTCACCGAAATGGGAGACGATATCACGCCACGCCGGACGCCCCGGCTCTACCACCGTCCGTGCGATCACATCTGCATCTACAATCGGTGCCCCCAGTTCCCTGAACATTTGGGACACCGTACTCTTACCCGTTGCGATTCCACCAGTTAATCCGACAATCATTATCAGAACTCCTCAGGAGAACATCTTTGCAAATCCAATGGCGATCAGGATGAGCCCCGGCAGGTACGCGATCCGCCGGACCAACCCTGTCTCTGCATATTTATGTCCAATTTTCAATCCTATACCAATAAACAGCAAACTCATAAAAGAGATGGTTACCGCTGTCAGCAAAGCAGAACAGCCAATCATAGAAGCGCCGATTCCCGCTCCAAACGCATCCATGGACAAAGCAAGCCCCAGCAGCATTGCTTCACCGGAACTGATGGAACCGGAACGGTCCATATCGGCCACAGCCGGAGTCTTCAGTATTTGAATGACAAGACCCAGTTTTTTCAATTCCAATTTAAAAATCCTTGCTCCTGCCGCCCCCGGCAATCCACTCCCACCTTCATCCTCCCTTTTTGCAAACAACTGATAAATGGCCCAGATGCCAATCAATATCAGGATGCCGGCACCCGCCAGCTTCGCGCCGTTCGGAGACAGTACCGCGGCAAAGATATGCCCGATTCCCATGGACACAAGAATCACCGTTGCCGAAAGTACTGTTACAACCCCAAGCGACCACCAGGGAAAACGTATGCCACGCAGGCCGTAGGTGATTCCGACTCCAAACCCATCCAGACTTACGGCAAACGCCAGGATAAACAGAGAGATAAATTCCACCAGCCCACCCCCATACGGTTTTTCGGGGCCCCCGTATAGTGAACAACTAAGCGTCAGACGCAAAGTTGCCTCTAAAGGGGCATAGTACTGTGTATGTGGGAAGGGCTTGTCGAGTGAATTTTTAAGCCTGTTTTCTGCTTTGTTTTTTGGGCTGGCAATGGGGACAGAAATGGGTGCCCCGCCCCCCGACGCGTATTTTCTCTATCACAGTTCCGCAGCTTGGGCAGGGGGACTTGTCCTTTCCATAGACCTTCAACCGAAATTGAAACTCCCCCGGTTGTCCGCGGCCGCTGACATAAGACTTGATGGAAGAGCCGCCCAACTCGACCGAAGCGGTCAGTACGTCCACAATCGCCTTATGCAGCCGCTTGCATTCTTCTTTTGTCAGTTTCCGGCCGATGCATTCCGGATGAATTCCCGCTTCAAACAACGCTTCATCCGCATAGATATTCCCGATTCCCGCAACCAGATTCTGGTCAAGCAGCAGAGTCTTGATTTTGCCCGTTCGCTTCCTCAGTCCCTGCCGCAGGGTCTCCGGTGTGAAGTCAGGTTCCAACGGTTCCGGTCCCATCTTGCGAAGACCTGGAACGGCTGACAGTTCCCCATTGGGAAGCAGGTCAAACGTGCCGAACTGCCTTACATCCCGGTACCGAAGTTCCGTTCCGTCCGTAAAGTGAAAGATGACATGCGTATGTTTCTCGACAGGTTCTTCTGTCCGGTAAAGACCGTAGCGACCTTCCATCCGGAGATGGGAAACCAATGTGTAAAACCCCAATTCAATCAGCAAAAACTTGCCGCGGCGTCCCACACGTTCAATCCTTTGCCCCCTGAGCATGTGCCTGAATGACTCCACATCATCGGGAGTGCGAATCATCCGGGGAAGGTTGACCGTGACATCCTCAATCGTTTTGTCGACGACCAATGCTTCCAAGCTGCGTCTGACTGTTTCGACCTCTGGCAATTCCGGCAAATCGATACCCTCCCGAACAATCAATATTACTTCGCGTCGTACCACGTATCGCCGTATGCAACATCCGCTTTAAGCGGCACATCCAGCTTGATAGCGTTCTCCATAACTTCTGGAACAAGCTCTTTCATGATGTCCAGTTCCTCACCCGGCACTTCAAACACCAATTCGTCGTGCACCTGCAGCAGCATACGGCTTTTCAGCCCTCGCTCCTTCAACTCGGCGGCGATTCGATTCATCGCCAGCTTGATGATATCTGCTGCCGACCCCTGAACCCGTGTATTCTGGGCCGCCCGTTCCGCAAAGCTGCGGATATTGTAATTGGATGAATGCAAGTCGGGCAAATACCTGCGACGATTTAACAGGGTTGTAACGTATCCGTCCTTCCTCGCCTGAACGACAACCTCATCCATATACTTTTTCACTCCGGGAAACTTGGCAAAGTAATTCTCGATAAATTCCGCCGCCTGTTTCCGGGTGATGTTCAGGTTCTGGGACAGCCCGTAGTCAGAAATCCCGTACACGATCCCGAAATTTACCGCTTTTGCCGCTCGCCGCATGTCGGAAGTCACCTGATCAATCGGAACTTCAAACACGTCACTGGCAGTCCGGGTGTGAATGTCCATATCGTTGACAAAGGCGTCGATCAGTGAACTGTCACCGGAAATATGGGCGAGAATCCGCAATTCGATTTGCGAATAGTCAGCTGCCAGAATCTTCCAACCGGCTTCACTGGGAACAAATGCATGGCGCAACCGTCGTCCCTCTTCCATCCGGATCGGGATATTTTGCAGGTTGGGTTCAGTTGAGGACAACCGCCCGGTTGCGGTTGTGGCCTGATTAAAGCTGGTGTGAACCTTGCCCGTATCTTCCCTGACGACTTTCAGCAATCCTTCCACATAGGTGGATTGCAGTTTGCCAAGCTGCCGGAATTCAAGGATCTTCTGCACAATTTCCGAGTAGGGGGCCAGTTTTTCCAATACTTCCGCCGAAGTGGAATAGCCTGTCTTGGTTTTCTTCTGCGTCGGAAGTCCCATCTTGTCAAACAGGATTTCCCCCAATTGCTTCGGCGAATTGATGTTGAATTCCGTACCCGCCAGTTCATAAATCTCCTTGGTCAGGCGGTCAATCTTCTCTGCCAACTCGGCACCGATCGCATGAAGCCGGTCGGTATCGACCTTTACACCCTGGTATTCCATGTCAGCCAGCACGTAAGTTAACGGCAGTTCCAAATCCTGATAAAGGGAATCCACTTCCTGACGCTCCATCTCACCGATCAATTTTGGCTGCAGGTGAAACAGGGCGGACGCGGTCTTTCCGTAAAAATCGGCCCGTTCCTCAAGCGCTGGTTCCCCTGTTTTCTTGTCGGCCTTCCGGAATCCGGGAATCGACCAGTTCAATTCTCGGGAGATGATGTCTTCCAGTTTCGGGGTTCCATCCTGCGGATTCAAGAGGTATCCCGCCAGGAGTACATCAAAGGTGTTGCGATCCAATTCCACTCCTTTGTCGCGAAGCATGTAAACAGCCGATTTGACATCAAACAGCACTTTCAACTTGTCTGGATTCGAAAATAGGGCCTTGACCCCGGAAGGCAGACTGCCGTTGTCCACCGGAATGTACCAGGCTTGATCGGCAGTTCCCAAAGCAACGCCCCTGATGGACGCTTGCTGGTAGGAGCCCTCGAAATCAATTTGCAATCCCAGCGTGACCGGCAAGTCCCCCAGCAGTTTGTCCAGCTCGCCGGTTCCAATGATCTTAACCGGCAGCTCCATCTCGGCAGAAGAGGACTCTCCCGCGCCTGTGCCGTCATCTTCGGGGAGCTTGTTCAGCAGCGATTTGAACTCATACTGTTTGAATGTTTCCCTCACCCGGTTTGTATCGAATCCCTCGTAAGCAAATTGGGTGATTGCCACATCCAACGGAACCTCGCGGAAGATGGTGGCCAATTTTTTCGAGAGAAGAGCGTCTTCTTTGTGCTCCTGCAGTTTCTCCTGCAGTTTCTTGCCTGGGACTTTGTCCGCATTGGCAAGAACCTGTTCCACACTGCCAAATTCGTGAAGCAGTTTAAGAGCCGTCTTCTCGCCGACACCGGGGATCCCCGGAATATTGTCAGATGTATCGCCCATCAATCCCTTGAGGTCAATGATCTGTTCCGGTGTCAGCCCGTATCGTTCCTGGATTTTCGCTATATCATACCGCTCAGTCTCGGTAATTCCTTTTCTTGTCAGGATTGCATGCACATGTCCGGAAACAAGCTGAAGCAAGTCTTTGTCGCCCGATACAACAAGCGTCTCATAGCCTTCCTTCTCCGCTTGGCGGGTCAGGGTTCCGATAATGTCGTCCGCCTCAAACCCTTCCCGTTCAATATGGGGAATCCCGAAGGCATCCAATACTTCCCGTACAATAGGGAACTGTTCCGAAAGTTCTCCGGGCGTCTTCTCCCTCGTTCCCTTGTATTCCGCATACATGTCTGTCCGGAAGGTGGTTTTGCCTTTGTCGAAGGCAACCGCCACATGGGTAGGCTGCTCGTCCTGAAGCAAACGCAAAAGCATCATTGTAAAACCGTAAGCCGCATTCGTATGTCTGCCGCTGGCAGTTGACAGCAGGGGCAGCGCGAAAAACGCACGGTATGTAATACTGTTCCCGTCTATCAGGATCAGTTTCTTCCTGTCACTCAATCCTCTCCACCTCGTTCGGGGAGAATGCCGCCTGGCCGCGTCCTCCCGTTTATTCTGCTTGTCTTATTGTATCATACTGACAGTCTTCTTACCGATGCTAAAAAACCCCGTCCCGCAAGTGGGCTTGCGAAAACGAGGTTTTGTCCTATTACTTATACAAATGGCACGCCACAAAATGGTCCGGTTCCACTTCTTTGAGTTCCGGGATCAGTTCGGCACATTCCGGCATCGCTTTCGGACAGCGTGTTCGGAAGCGGCAGCCGCTTGGAGGATTGATGGGGCTGGGCACATCCCCTTCAAGAATAATCCGTTCCCGGTGGCGTTCCACTTCCGGGTCCGGAATCGGAATGGCCGACAGCAGTGCTTCCGTATACGGATGGAGCGGCTTGCGGTACAATTCGTTGCCTTCCGCCACTTCCACCAGACCGCCCAGATACATCACTCCGATGCGATCGGATATATGCTTCACCATTGCCAGATCGTGAGCGATGAACAGATAGGTCAATCCACGCTCTTTTTGCAGTTGTTTCAACAGATTGACCACCTGTGCCTGAATCGACACGTCCAATGCGGAAATCGGCTCATCGGCGATAATAAACTGCGGCTCAATAGCCAGAGCGCGGGCAATCCCGATCCGCTGGCGCTGACCTCCGGAGAACTCGTGAGGAAAGCGGCTTGCATGCTCGTCGTTCAAACCGACCACACGAAGCAGTTCGTGAACTCGTTCCTTACGTTTCGATCCGCTGTAAAGTCCGTGAATGTCTATTCCTTCGGCAATGATATCGCCAACGGTCATCCGCGGGTTCAAGGACGCATACGGGTCCTGGAAGACCATCTGCATGTTCCGGTTGAACTCTTTCAGTTTCTTGCCTTTCAACTGGTGAACGTTCTCCCCGTTAAAGATCACTTCGCCATCAGTTGCGTCATACAGGCGGATAATGGTTCGACCGGCGGTCGATTTGCCGCAGCCGGATTCACCTACGAGACCGAATGTCTCTCCCCGTTTGATCGAGAAGGAGACGTTGTCGACCGCTTTCAGAATCTTGCCGCCACCCACGTGAAAATGTTTTTTGAGATTTCGTACTTCCAGAATGTTATCAGCCACGGCCATGTCCCCCCACTTCTACCGGACGTTCAACTTTCGGAGCGCTCGGGTGCTGGAGCCAGCATGCGGCACTGTGAGTGGAAGAAATCTGCGTGTGCTCAGGATCCTCTTCCAGGCATACAGTCATTGCATACGGGCATCTTGCCGCAAACGCACATCCCTTGGGCGGTGCGAACAGGTCAGGCGGCGTACCCGGAATCGGAACCAGCTCTTCCTTGGAATCATCATCAAGTCTCGGTACGGAACGAAGCAGCCCCCATGTATAAGGATGCTTGGGATCGTAGTACACCTCATCAACCGTTCCTTGCTCCACGACCTTGCCTGCATACATTACTACAACCCGCTGCGCCACATCCGCCACAACCCCGAGGTCGTGTGTAATCAGAATGATGGCTGCGTTGGTTTTCTCCTTCAACTCTTTCATCAAGTCGTTGATCTGCGCCTGGATCGTAACGTCAAGGGCAGTGGTCGGTTCGTCCGCAATCAGGAGCTTCGGGTTGCACGCAAGCGCGATGGCAATCATCACACGCTGGCGCATGCCGCCGGAGAACTGGTGCGGGTATTGGTTTACACGGCTCTCCGGACTCGGAATCCCTACCAGCCGCAGCATCTCAATCGCACGTTCTTTGGCAGCTTCTTTGCTTAAGCCCTGGTGTTTGACCAAACCTTCGGCAATCTGCTTGCCAACGGTCATGGTCGGGTTCAGGGAGGTCATCGGATCCTGGAAGATCATGCCCATCTCGGAACCCCGGATTTCTTCCATTTGCTTATCCGTAAGCCTGGTAATCTCCGTACCGTCAAACAGGATGGATCCGTCTTTTATGAAACTTGGCGGAGAAGGAATCAGACGCATGATCGTCTGGGCGGTAACCGATTTGCCGCAACCGGATTCCCCTACGATCGCCAACGCTTCCCCTTTATATACATCAAACGTCACGCCGCGGACTGCTTGCACTTCCCCGGCATACGTCTGGAAAGACACTTTCAGGTTTTTGACTTCAAGCAATTTTTCGCTCATGAAACTCCCCCCTTACTTCCGCATTTTCGGGTCGAGAGCGTCACGCAGGCCGTCTCCCAACAAGTTGAAGCTCAGCAGAATCAAACTGAAGATCACAGTCGGAATCAGAATCAAGTAAGGGTACAGCGTCATATACTGCACAGCCTCAGACAACAGCCTTCCCAACGACGCCATTGGAGGCCGGATTCCCAAACCGATAAAGCTCAAGAAGGCTTCAACGAAAATTGCGTTCGGAACCACAAACGTAATCTGCACAATGATGATGCCCAAAGCGTTGGGAATCAGATGCCTCATGATGATCCGCGACGGGCTCGCACCAAGCGTTCTGGCTGCCAGCACAAACTCCTGTTCTTTCAGCTGAAGGATTTGCCCCCGCACCAGACGGGCCATTGGCACCCATCCCGTGATCGAGTAAGCCAGGATGATACTCCAGATGCTCGGTCCCAATACCATAATCAGCAGAATCGATACCAGAAGAAAGGGTATCGCATAGATGATTTCAATGATCCGCTGCATGACATCGTCGACACGGCCGCCAAAATAGGCAGAAATCCCGCCGTACAAAACACCCACAATCAAATCAATGGTGGCTGCCGTAATCCCGATAAACAAGGAAATTCGGGTTCCCCACCAGACACGAACCCACATGTCGCGGCCAAAGTGGTCAGTGCCAAACCAGTGTTGGGCGGAAGGCCAGATATACCGGGTGTTGTAGTTCTGGGTGTAATAGTCGAAGCTCGAGAACATTGGAGCAAAGATGGCGAACAGAGCAAGAACGATCAGCGTAATCAGACCGGCCATCGACATTTTGTTTTTCTTCAGTCTGCGCCAGGCGTCTTTCCAGTAACTTAAAGACGGACGGACAATGGCCTCTTTGTCGAAGGCCGTTTTCGGAACGGGTTGGAATTTGTCATTTGTCACAACCTGCATCGATTAACCCCTCCCCTTGGCCAGCCGGATCCGCGGATCGATCAGACCGTAAGCAATATCTGTCAGGAACATAACAAATACCAAAATTACCGAGTAGAAAATCGTCAATCCCGAGATCATTGTGTAGTCATTGGAATATACGGACATCACAAAATGCCTTCCCAGACCGGGAACGGAAAAAATCTGCTCGACAACCAGGGTGCCGGTAATCACGTTCACAAAGATCGGCCCCAGGATGGTAACAACCGGCAGGATCGCGTTACGCAGCGTGTGTTTCGTCACGATGGCAAATTGGGACAATCCTTTGGATTTGGCGGTTTTGATATAGTCCTGGTTAATGACATCCAGCATGGACGTTCTCATCAAACGGGCCAAAATCGCCAGTGTTGAGAAGGAAAGCGCAATTGCCGGCAAGATCCGGTGTTCAGGTCCTTGCCACAGCCCGGGAGGGAGCCATCCCAGTTTTACGCCGATAAAATAAGAAAGCAGCGGTCCCAGAACAAACGACGGGACGGAAATTCCCACAACGGCGGTGAACATGGCGGTATAATCCCATTTCGTATTATGTTTCAAGGCAGCTATGATTCCCAATGCCAATCCTGCGGTAATCGCCAGGGAAAGCGCCCAGATTCCAAGTTCAAGGGAAGCCGGAAAACCTTGTGCAATCACTTCGGTTACCTTCCGTGCCGGATACTGGAAGGAAACCCCCAGATCTCCCTGCGCAACGTCTTTTAAATAATTCACATACTGTTCCCAAACCGGTTTGTCCAAACCGTATTGCGCCATTAGAATCGCCTTTTGTTCCTTCGTCAGTTTCTCGGAGTTCTCAAACGGATCGCCAGGCAAGTTCTTCATCAGAATAAATGTAGTTGTTACAATCAACCAGAGCGTTATAAGCATGTAGACAAAACGTCTCAAAGTATAACGAACCACATAAGCACCCCCCATAATTGCTCATCCAAGGATATTGGAACGAACGTGTTCCCTTCTAGCACATTTTGATAGAAACCATGATGATTATATGACGTTTCGACTTTCGCGTCTACTGTAAATGTTTAGTGCTGTAAATGTTTAGTGCAGAAAGCCGCAGCCATCTATCGAAGAAAGGCGGAACAGGTTCCACCTATGATATCCATAGTTAATTCCTATAACCCACTGGAAAAAAGGGCCGTTCTCACTATTCAAGAACGGCCCTTCTACCTGCTTTTGGCAGACTCGGTTTACTCTACGTATGCCCACTTCAATTCAAATTCCACACCGTACGGCGGGAAGAGCATACCCTTGATCTTCGGATTCTTCACCCAGTTCAATGCACGGAAGTAGTTCGGCGCAACCGGCATTTCTTCCATCAGAATCTTCTCAGCTTGAACCATCAGTTGGCTACGCTTCGCGCGGTCGGTTTCGACTTCAGCTTTCTTGATCAATTCGGTGTATTGGTCATGCTCCCAATCCACATCGTTGAACTCCCCACCCTTGATCCACATGTCAAGGAAGGTCATCGGGTCGTTGTAGTCGGCACCCCAACCGGAGAGAGAGATTTGGTACTTGTGGTTGTTCTCGTTGTCTACGCGCAGTTTGTGCGGCAGCGGCTCGGCGAGAACTTCGATGCCAAGGTTTTGCTTCCACTGGGCAACAAGGAATTCCAGCGCTTTCGGACCGACCCCGTGGTCGTCACCTTGGATCTTCAGACCCTTCGGGAATTCTTTCAGACCAAGCTCCTGCAATCCTTCCTGCAGCAGCTGTTTCGCTTTCGCCGGGTCAAACTTCGGCATCAGGTCGCCCGCTGTCTTGCGGAATTCGCCGCCGTTGCCGTCGCTGGTTCCGGTCGTAACGAAACCGGTAGCCGGTACGGGTCCTTTCCCGGTAACAGTTTCAATATACGCTTTGTTGTCGATGGAGATTGCCAAGGCCTGGCGAATCTTCTTGTTCTTGAATGCGGGAACGGTCTTTTCCTGGAACTTGATGTACCAGACGGAAAGCTCAGGCTGTACCAGGTATTCCGGCTTGCCTTCCCACAGCTTGATGTTCTCGCCGCTGATGTTCTGCAGATCCGCAGCACCGGTCTGGAACAGGTTCAACCCGGTGTTCTGGTCTTTCACGATGTTAATCGTGATCTTCTGCAGTTTCACGTTGTCCTTATCCCAGTACTTGTCGTTCTTGACAAACACCAACTGCTGGTCGTGGTCCCACTTCTCGAGAATGAAGGGACCCGCACCGATTACGGTGTTTGCGTCGGCACCATACTTATCCCCGTACTTTTTCACGATATCCTCGCGCTGCGGGAAGAAGGTCAGGAACGCCAATTGTTCTGTAAAGAACGCTTTGGGAGTCTCCAGGGTGATTTCCAAGGTCTTGTCGTCGAGTGCCTTGACACCCAATTCTTTCTTCGCCTTCTCAATTTCTTCCGGGGTTTTCGCCTTCATCAGGGCCGAACCGCCCTTGATCCAGGCTACCATGAAGGAGTAGAGAGCTTTGGTATTGGGGTCCAGCGTCCGCTGGTAGGAATATACGAAATCCTGTGCCTTGACCGGAACTCCGTCCGCCCAGGTCACATTGTCCCTCAGTTTGATGGTGTAAGTTTTGCCGTCAGCGGAGATCTGGGGCAATTCTTTGGCAAGCGCCGGTTGAGCCTTGCCGTCTTTGTCGATCCGGTACAACCCTTCGTGCATCATACCCATTGTCGTAAAGACAGCCACTTGAGTGGACTTGGACACGTCAAGAGCACCCGGTTCCGCACGGTAGTTGAGCGTAACTTCTTGCTTGGCCGAACCTTTGGTGCCTCCACCAGATTGGCCCTGATTGTTGCTGCTGCATCCGACAACAGTGCCGCCGACCATCGTCAGCGCAACTGCAGCTGCAAGCCATTTCTTGGCTTTCATGCATTTTCCCCCTTCTATATGACTCATTAAATATGGTCAGGCTCCGAACGGAAGGTTCGTCACCTTATACCCGACGGGATAAAAGAATTTTTAAACAATTCAAGCACACAAATTGGACTTGAATGTTTAAAATAATAAATCCAAAACCGATTATAACGGAATTCGACTGCTCCGTCCAGAGAAAAAACAGATCCTTCCTCTCGAGAGATAGATTAGCATAACTCGCAGACCCCTGTGTATTAACAAGTCTCCGGTGACAGCCGCTTTCAGCCGATTTTCTGCCCAATGCTTCCGCTATCTGCCAATCTGGCACGATTATTTTTATTTAATAAATATTTACCTGAGTGTTTTAATATACAGATACAGGCTGTACAACGTGCGAATGCCACGAGCATCCAGTTCTTCCAGAAACCTGCACCAAATCTGGGCTGTCAGCCGGGCGTCCGCCAGAGAATTGTGCCGATCCCTGATTTCAAGCCCGTAATAATTGGCCAAACGATCCAGGGAATACTCTTTCCACATAGGAAACAAGTGGTAGGCAACCGCCATCATGTCGATAACATGATGGCGCACCGTGGATCTGCAATAGCGACGCAGTTTCGCATTAATAAAGTTCATGTCAAAATCGGCCGGGTGCGCCACCAAAATGTCATCACCGGCAAACTGCAGAAAGTGGAGCAGCACGTTCAAAAGACTCGGTGCCTGATCCACTTGCTTTTTGGAGATTCCCGTCAGGTTTGTCACAACTTCCGGGATCTGGCGGTAAGGATTCACCAGACTATCAAACGCGGGATTCTCCCGTATCTCTTTGTTTTCAACTGTCACGGCCGACAGGGATATGATCTCATCCCCGGCAAAAGGATAAAACCCGGTTGTTTCCGTATCAAACACGACAAACCGTAATTGCGTCAGTTGTTGGTCTGCCAGTGACTTGCCGTCATGGGATACGATAAGTTGGCGCAGCATTTCGATAGTCTCAAGTGTAACATCCGGCGGCAGTTTCTGGGGTCCTCCGTAAAGTCTGGCAATGAGCTGATCGATCGCTTTTCTGATCATAGGGCCAGTCCTTCCGCCCGAAATGAATGAATCAATAGGTTTTGAAGGTCTTTTGTTATGTGAAAGACACGTTTCAAACGAGCACGTTCTTGTTTTTTCAAGCTTCCGATGTCAATTTTTCTGATACCCCCAACCCTGTATCTCATCAATTCTTCATATGCTTCCTCATACACAGACGATTCCTCCGGAGTGAAGACTCCATGCTCAGTCAGCGCCCTCAGTCGTTCAAGCGAATTGACCTGAGGCAGCCCATGCTTCAATGACAATATACGCAGCGCATTGATAAAATGAACGCTCAGACGGGTCTTGATCTCAATTTCCCCTCTGTCAAACCAGCCAAGATGTACGGGAGACTGCACATCATCGAGCACAAGCTGGTGCAGAAACATTGGCACATTCTGTGTCAGATACAGGATGCGGATTCTTAATTCATGGGCAAGTTCAAAAGTTCCATAAACCGGACGGAAATCCAGAAAAATGGTCAGATTGCGCACTCCCTGTCCGTCCGGTTCTCTGATCCAATCGGCCACTTCCTCTCTCCATCCGGAAATTGTTTTTCTCCAGACGGGATTTTTCGCCATGACTCCTCCCGGGCAATAGGGGAAACCAAACCGGTGCAATGCATCGTTTGTTTTTTCCGCCAGACGGGCAAAGTATCGTTCCGCCGCTTCTTTCTGATCCGCCGCAGGATCCCGGTATATCAAAGCATTATCTTGATCTGTCCGCCGGGGCTGTTCTTTCCTCCCGCCGCTTCCCATCGTTACCCAACAATAGGGAACAGGCGGCGGCCCAAACCCTTCTTCCGCCAGTTCTTTTTCCACCAGACGTATGATTTTCCGGGTGATCCGGTCATCGTAGTCTGCCATAATGCGGCAAATCTCGGAAGGTCTGATACCCTCGGACTGCATTCGGTCCACGAGTTGTTCCACCCGGTCCGCCAAAGAACACAGATCCCCAATTTGGTCAGAATGTTCGATTCGCTCTGTCAGTGCCAGCGCATGGTGGCTTTTGGCATCCAGCAAATCCTTCATGGTCAGAATCCCCACCAGCCCCGTACGGTCCACTACCGGCAAATGGCTTACCCGGTGATTCATCATCAAGAGCAGGGCTTCATAATAAAAGGCTTCATGGGAAATGGTGATCGGTCCGGCTGTAAAAAGCGAGCCGACAGTTGTGACACACGGATCCAACCCTGTTGCCATGATCCTGGTGACGAGATCTTTGTCCGTTACGATTCCAACCAATTCGCCGTTCCCATCCAAAACCACCAATGACCCGATGTTTCGCTTCCCCATGATTCCTGCAGCCTCTGCTGCCGTCGTTTCACTCCGACAAGTGGCCACATCGCCAGACATGATATCTCCGACCTTCAAACGGATCGGATACTGGTCCACGCCTTTTGCCCCATAGGAGGATTCGTTTGAGAATTCCCGGTACACCTGATACAATCTTTCCGCCAATGCCCGGCTGGCCGCCCACAGGTTTGCCGGATATTTGTACAGCAACTGCTTTACCGTTCGGAGAGGCAACAACAGTGCCTCCCCAGACTCGGCCGCAATGAAATGGAAAGGCATGGGAGAGACCGCAAAGAGACCCGCCAGTCCGAACATATCTCCAGGTCCATGGTAGTGCAGCGTAATTTCTTCCTCTTTGTCGTTGCATATCGCAACCCGTACATGTCCTTTAAGAACCACGTACACCGCCTCAAGCGGACGGTCGGCTCCCGCCAATTTGTCATGTTCCTGGAAGCTGCATATCCGGGCTTCTCTTTCTAGAAGTTCCAGTTCATCACGGTTTAAGCCTGCAAACAGATCAAGATCCGAAAGTATTTCCCTTGCCTTTTCCATACCATCACCCCGGTTGCTGGCACTGTTATTTTCATATTAGCAGATTGTCAAGAAGAAATTGCAGAATTAGTATTTTTTTCAAATTTCCCAGTATATAACCAACATTCTATAATTGTTTGTTGCTATTCCCAAGAACTATTTGTTATGTTAAACTGCATGTCGTGAAAGGGGTTTAAGTATATGAAAAAAATGTCTACGCTCTTACTGGCTGCTACTCTAGTTGTAACTGCTGCTGCAGGTGTTGGATGCTCTTCCGGCAAACAGGCTGCTTCCACAGAAGCAAAGAAAGACGACAGCCAAGCGCAGCGTACCGCCTACGCTGCCGTGCTCCTCGCAGAAGACCGTTTCCAAGGCATGTTTGAAGCGAAACAAGGACTGGAAGGCGGAAAAGAAGTAGCATTTTATGTTCCAAACAAGTCCCAGGAAGCAGCTATTGAATTCCTGAGCACATCTTGGGATAAAGAAGTGGCAAAAAAAGAATTTGAAGCGGTTCTCGGGGACAAAGCACTGCTTGACAAGGCGAACAAAGCTTTTGAAGAAAAAGCTAAAGCGGACAAGAAGGAATTCAAACCGGTTGCTGCTGTCGCAGTTAAAGAAAAGATCGGTGCCAATGCAATTAACGGCGCCAAATTCGAAGATGTGAAAATCTCTGAAAAAGACGGCAAATTCGTGATCGAATACAAGGGCCTGAAGTATACACTGACCAAAAACGGAGAATCCTACAAGATTGTTGGCAAAGAAGGCCAACTGCAAAAATAATGGCTATCCCAACAACGGGGCTGTCTCCCAAGCAGATAGATCTGCTTGGGAGACAGCCTTTCGGTTATATAATCTACAGACTTTCAGGTTAATGAATCTTTGCAGTTAATAAAATTACAAATTCAACTTTCGCAGCCTAATTTGGTAGACAACCCATTGATATCACCGGGCAACTCGAAACCAATTGCAGCACTTTTCCTGTGGCATTTGTAACCGTTTGTACGTTTCTAGAATTACTCCTTCCTTTCTCAAAAAAGGTTCACAAAAGTTCGGTGGGATGTCTCCATGACCGAGTTTTAGTTTACATAATGCATCCGTTGTAAAAATAGAACTGATTGTCAGCCTTATTTTTGATTTTTTGATTGTCATCTCAAGAATAGAACTGAATTTCAGTCTTATTCGGGTGAGTTTCGAGGTGTACAAGTAAGAAATAGCATATAGGACTGATAAACAGACCTATTTCTGGGAGTACCTTTGAATCGACAACAATAAGCCTGAAATGCAGTCCTATTTTTTCTTACCTTTGCAGGTGGAGCTTCCCTATTATTACAAACATGCGAATAACGGTGAGTGCTATTAAGACAATACCCCGTACCACTTGGAACAGTGATACGGGGTATTTTTTAGATTTCTTTATCTTACTACCCAACGACGTTCATCACATTGCGGACCGATTGGGCTGATTTGTCGAGTGCAGCTTTCTCTTCCGGCGTGAGGTCCAATTCGTAGACTTTCTCGATGCCGCTTCCGCCAAGCAGGGTCGGAACTCCCATATAAAGATTCTCGTAACCGTACTCGCCTTCCAACAGGGCAATGGAAGGAAGAATCCGCTTCTTGTCTTTCAGGATGGCTTCCGTCATTTGTACAAGGGAAGCTGCCGGAGCGTAGTAGGCACTGCCGGTTCCCAACAGATTCACAATCTCGGCGCCGCCTTTGCGTGTGCGTTCGACGATGGCGTCGATTCGATCCTGCGGGATCAGCTTCTCAAGCGGAATACCGCCTGCAAAGGAGTAGCGGATAAGCGGCACCATGTCGTCGCCATGGCCCCCCAGAACGAAACCGGTGACATCTTCCACGGAGACGTTCAGTTCCTGTGCGACAAAAGTACGGAACCGCGCAGTATCCAGCACGCCGGATTGACCGATCACCCGGTTTTTCGGGAAGCCGGATACTTTATGGGCGACATAGGTCATGGCATCCACCGGGTTGGAAAGGACGATAATGAAACAGTTGGGTGAGTATTTCACCACCTGCTCGGTTACCGACTTGACGATCCCCGCGTTGGTGGTAACAAGGTCGTCCCGGCTCATTCCCGGCTTGCGGGCAATACCGGCAGTGATGATAACAACGTCAGAATCCTTCGTATCTTCGTAGTTGCTGGTGCCGATGATGTTGGCGTCTGCGCCGATAACGGGAGTCGCTTCCAGCATATCAAGCGCTTTGCCCTTCGTCGGGTTCTCCAGTTGGGGAATGTCCAGCAAAACTACATCACCGAGTTCTTTTTGCGCAAGGAATAACGCGGTGGTAGCTCCGGTAAATCCTGCACCGATTACGGAAATCTTCTTGCGTTTGATCATGGTCAGGTTTCCTCCTTAAATCAGGATGGTTTACATATTGTTGATCAGAGCGGTTCCGAATTCGGAACATTTAACTTCCTTCGCACCTTCCATCAGGCGGGCAAAATCATAAGTAACGACTTTCTGCCCGATGGTTTTTTCCATGGAGCGGATGATCATGTCCGCAGCTTCCTGCCAGCCCAGGTGTTCCAGCATCATGACGCCGGAAAGGATGACGGATCCCGGATTCACTTTATCCAGGCCTGCATACTTCGGAGCTGTACCGTGGGTTGCTTCAAACACCGCATGTCCGGTCACATAGTTTATGTTGGCGCCGGGTGCAATTCCGATACCGCCCACTTGTGCAGCCAAAGCGTCGGAAATGTAGTCGCCGTTCAGGTTCAGGGTAGCAATCACATCGTATTCCGCCGGACGGGTCAGAATCTGCTGCAGGAACGCATCGGCGATGCTGTCCTTGACAATGATCCTGCCGGCCGATTCCGCTTCTGCCTGAGCCTTGTTGGCAGCTTCCGAGCCTTGTTGTTCCTTGATGCGGTCATATTGTGCCCAGGTGAACACTTTATCCGAGTACTCACGCTCGGCTACCTCATATCCCCAGTTTTTGAACGCGCCTTCGGTAAACTTCATGATGTTCCCCTTATGTACAAGGGTTACGCTTTTGCGGTTATGCTTGATCGCGTATTCGATCGCTGCACGAACCAAACGCTCCGTTCCATCCTTGGATACGGGCTTGATTCCGATGCCGGAAGTTTCCGGAAAACGGATTTTCTTTACACCCATTTCCTTTTGCAGGAATTCGACCACTTTCTTGACTTCCGGTGTGCCTTCCTGATATTCAATACCAGCATAGATGTCTTCAGAGTTTTCGCGGAAGATCACCATGTCGACCAACTCCGGATGCTTCACAGGCGAAGGCACGCCGTTGAAATAACGAACCGGGCGCAAGCACACATACAAATCCAGTTCCTGACGGAGCGCCACGTTCAGTGAGCGAATTCCTCCGCCAACCGGAGTGGTAAGTGGACCTTTGATGCTGACGATGTATTCTCTGAGAGCGGTCAATGTATCGTTCGGAAGCCACTCGCCATATTGGTTGAACGCTTTCTCACCGGCATAAACTTCATACCAGGCGATCTTCCGTTCCCCTTTGTATGCCTTTTCCACCGCTGCATCCAATACTCTGGAAGATGCCGCCCAAATGTCGGGGCCTGTGCCGTCCCCCTCAATGAATGGGATGATCGGGTTGTCGGGAACCACCAATTTCCCGTTGTCAACTTTGATTTTTTCTCCTTCTGCAGGCATAGCAAACTTCTCGAACAATGCCATTGAACGTTCCCCCTCGTATCAAAAAATACAACTGAGACTCTGCTGAACTGCTTGGATTGTGGTCGCTTTCATCATATCATATCTGCAAAAAGTGCAACAAGAAATTTTTTCATCTCTCGAACCTTTGTTTCACCTTGTGAAACCAGTTGATCAACACCTGTTCGAAAATGTTGGAAATCAGGGCCAACAGTACAAAAATGCCCCAATCCTGCACCGGATATCCGGTCATTCCTTATCCAAAGAACCGCTTTCCGATGCGATTTTTCAGGTTGATGAGAAACCTTCCCGGTCCGCTTTGCGCAAAGCCGGGAAAATATATCAGTGCATATCCCACCACACCAAGCGCCAACCCGATTACCAGCAGGGCGGATCCAGCAACAGCCACAGTCGGCAACGCTGTAGCCCCTGCTGCCGTCGCAATTCCACCAATCAGCATGCCTGCGCCCGACAGCACATCTCCTGCCCCTGAATAAAAGGAACCGGCCAATTCATGTTCGGGAGTATCGCTGGAGGGATTGAAGCTCTCCCGGACCTCCCATGATCCATTTGCAATACCCGTCAGTCCGCCGATTATCGGAAAACCGGCACCCAATGGCTTGGGAACCCCAGATCTCAGCGGTGTGCCTAATCGGATCAAGTTGGAAACGGCTTGATAGGCTTCCCTCCCTTTGATTCCCAGATCAATGCCGTCAGCAACAGCATTTGCTCCGTCCACGGGCACTGCCCCCAACCATGGCAGTACCAGACTGGCGGCATATTTTCCCACTGCCTTCCACCCGCCGCCGGGAATCCTCCCGGCATCGTCCATGGAATAAGCGGATTTGGTCAAGACCTTCTTGCTGTCGATTGACATTTTGACAGCATTGCTGATTATGTCTTTCAGGGTCACGGCTTTCTTTGCCACCTGCTCATAACTGGAAGCAACAGGCTTGGTGACAGATGGGAGGGAACTGTTAGGCGCAGTACTGATTGAAGGACGGCTGCTTGGAGGAGTACCGCTTGGTGAGGTGCCGTGCGGGAAACTGCCGCTTGGAACACTCCCTGGGGGTATGGTTGCAGACGGGATTTCTTCAGGTGCCGGAATCTTTACATTCGGAACCGTAACCTCCGGCAGCCGAAAACCGGAACCGACGGCCAAAGCGACATAGGGCACACCGGACAGCAATATGAGAAATGACAGTAAACAAGCACAGAAGCGTTTGAAGCGCCTTCCATACAACACCTTTATTCCCTCCCCAACTATTAGTGAATCCGTCTGCTGAACTGCCGAATTCCGGACAGATCGTAAACGATGCCATGGTCATCCAGGAGTTTTATATAAAGGGCGTGGCCACGCCCGCCGACAAACAGTTTCCGCTGCCCCGCCAACTTGTTCAACATGGGGCTGGTTGCTTCTATTCGTGCGAGAACTTCCATTTTTTTGTGAACAGGAAACCGAATTTCACCTTCAAATGATCCGTGCAAGCGGAGAAATTCCCTTGTCACAGGCAGAATCTCACTCTCCCAATGCTGTTCTATGGATTCCAGGATCTTTCTTCCCAAATCCCGAGACGTAAAGAACGGTTCATACTGCAGCAAGACATGAAGTTTTATCGCTGTTCCCCTCTTGCCTGCCAGGAGTTCCTCCCGCAAGGCAGAGGACACCGTATGCTTGATAATCGCCGCTTCCCGATGCCCGCTCTTGTATAAGGAATCCTCCCGAATCCGCCACTCGAGGGATTTCAGCTTGTCATAGGCCTCAGGAGTAATATCCGCAGCAAACATTTCCTGCAGGGTGTTTGAAGCTGCAATTGCTGCCGATTCGGCAGCAACTCCTGCAGCACCGTGGATTAGCTGTACGCTTATATACATCCATGCCAACAACGCACAAACCATGATTCCAAATGACATTCCCAGAAGAAGCAGCGATGCGTTTCCCCGTTCTTTCTCCATGTTCATCTCACCACCGGCACCCGGGATTCTGCTGTCAGGGACAGTTGCCGCAAATTTTCCGGAAGACCCAGTTTGGCCAGGGCTTTTAACCGAAAAGTGGTCTGGATTTTGACAGTCACGTCGACTGAAGGATTTGGAAACGCAAGGGAGGTTCGTCCGGATTTGGTTTTTGTAATGACCACCTGGTCGACCGGTACGTTTCCGGCGGCTTTGCGAACGGCATCTTCCACATCCGGTCGGGAAGCGTCAAGGGCAGCCAAACGGGCTCCATCCCTGACAGCCGATTGCAGGGTAACCTTGTAATAGGCCGCCCGACCAAATTCACCCATGCACAAAAGCAGGATCAGCAGAGCAGGAATCAGCATCATAAACTCAACTGTTTGGGAACCTTGTTGATCAGCAGTCAATCGGTGAAACAAGAAACTACAATCCTTCGACCCAATTTTGCAATTTGGTGAGCAAAGCCTTCGCCAATCCTTGAGTATTCGATTCGGTCTGAAAGTATTTGCTGACACCCGCCATCAGCGCAATAACGACCAACGCCAGCAGAACCCACTCAATTGCCTGGGCTCCCTTTTCCTCCCTGCGAAGGCGGTTCACCGCCTCTATAAGTCTACAACCATAAAGAATCGCCATTTTTCTGATCAGTTCCATAAGAATTCCTCCGTTCCTATTCGGTTAGTTGAACAACCCTTCTATGCCAAGCCCCGAAGGATTGTAAAATACGTTCAGCACCAACAACCCCATGATCATCATAAAAACGGACGGTGCTATTACTATCGTTGTCACGGTTGTAATTTTCGGGGAGGCCTTGGCTGCTCTCGACTTTACCATTTCCACCTGCAAGCGCCGGATTTCTTCAGCCTGCAGCCGGAAGGTTGCCGCCACAGGAACTCCCAGTCTGCTTCCCTGGGTCAATGCATTGACCAACTTTTGCAATTCTTGCGCTGAATTGCGCTCCAACAAGCGCAACCATGCCTGTTCACGACCCACACCCAACTCGATTTCGCGACCAAGCCTCTCAAGTTCATCATGCAGAGGTCCTTTAAATATCCGGCTGACTTGTCGCAGCGCCTGTTCTAGTGTAGCTCCCGCCTGCAGTGTCACGCTCATCATGTCAAGAAAATCGGGTATGTCCCGGGAAATGGATTCCTGGCGGTGACGAGCAATCTCCCGCAGCTTTATGACCGGGGCAAAAAAACCGGCCAGTGGCAGGATCACCAATCCCAATTGAGCAAACGGAAGTCCCAGTATGCAGAAAGCCAATGCGATAGCAAGACCCATTACCGTCAGTACAATCTTAAGCCCGAGAAACCGTTCGACCGTCAAGTCATAAGGTCGGCCCGAACGGTCCAGACGACTCTCCACTTCCTGCAAAGTATCAGGAAACGGAAAGCGGATGCCCACTGCAACGCATTTGTCCGCCCAGGCCATCAACAATCGGGTCCAACGGCCCGACCGGCTTGACGGAGTTCTGCCGGACAACTCTTTCCATCGGGCCAAGGAAGCCAGCAACCTCCGATGCGCCAAACGGTATTGGGTATAGGAGTGTATGGATTTCAGCAAAAGCCCCATGCACAATAAAGTTGACACATACAACAACCAGTCCATTTTCACACCTGAATGTTTGATATTTTCTTTATAATGGCAAACGCCGCAATTTGGACAAGGAGAAACGCCGCTGTCAGCAGGATTCCCGGCACTGTCAGCAAAGGAACCAGAAAATTGTCAATCAGCAAATTGATCATGGCTACCAGAATCACAGGGATAAGAGGCAGCAAATAGGATATTGACTTAGCTTCCGCCGTCATCGTCCTTATGGACTGCTGCACCAATGCCCGTTCCTCCATAGTCCGGGCCATGTCGTGCAAAACTTCATACAGGTTTCCACCCATTTGCCTTTGAACCGAGAGCGCACCGGCAAACAGATGACATTCCCGAGTATTCATTCTGATCTGAAAGGATTCCAGCGCATGCCCGAGATCGTTGCCCAATACCAGTTCCTTATTTATCAACTGGAATTCTTGCTTCGACGGACTTGGCAGTTCCTTTGCCAGCAGTTGAATGCCTTGCGTCACAGTCAGCCCGGCCCGCAGCGAATTGCCCAGCAATCGGCATGCCTCGGGCAGCTGTTGGTTGAACATATCGACATACCGGTTCTTCCTGGCTTGAAAAAACAGCCGCCTTCCTCCCGCCACCGCTGCAACAGCCAACAACAGCGCCATAAGAATCGGGACAGCCAAAATAGAATGCAGGATCCAAAAGAATAAGACATTGGCAAGCAACAGAAGCGCATAATAATCGGATGCGGATAGGGTCAAATGCATTTGTTCCAATTCCCGGGCTGCCGATTGTCCGATTTTCGACCGATCAAAGCGGCCAGCCAACTGCAACAGCCAGTTGGTTCGGGCGTCATCGCTGTTGAACAGGTTGGTGATAACAGTACGAAGACGTCTTCTCTTAAGCCGATAGGAACGAAAACCGGCAAAGGATAACAAACAACTGAATACAGCCAAGAAAACAAGCAGCGCTATCAGCATGTGGAATGCCTCCATAGGTCCTGCAGCCTGATTCCGTTGTTTTTGATCCTTTCTAGGCATACCGGGGGTTTGTCACTTCTCCGGAACTGTCCAAGGGAGTTGCCCTCTGGTCCCATTCCCGCTCTCTCCCATGCAAACAGTTCATGAATCTCAAGTCCTTCCCGACAACTTCTGACTTCTGCAATGGAAACCACTCTCCTCCGACCGTCCATGAACCGCTCCATCTGTACGATCAGATCGATGGCGCTAAGTATGTATTGGCGTATCACCCCCGGCGGCAAAGACACCCCTCCCATCAGCACCATGGCCTCCAACCTCCCCAAAGCGTCATGCGGGCTGTTGGCATGAATCGTGGTCAATGATCCTTCGTGCCCGGTGTTCATTGCCTGAAGCATATCGAGGGCCTCATCCCCCCTGACCTCACCGACAATAATCCTGTCCGGACGCATTCTCAAAGCATTGCGAACCAGTTGGCGGATTGTAATTTCGCCACGTCCTTCCACATTCTCGGGACGTGTTTCCAGGTTGACCACATGTTGTCCCTGGAGCCGCAGTTCCGCCGAATCTTCAATGGTGATCACCCGCTCTCCATGGGGAATATACGAGGATAATACGTTCAGCAGCGTGGTCTTGCCGCTTCCAGTCCCGCCCGATAGCAGAATGTTAAGTTTGGCCTGCACCGCCCCTTCAAGGAAACGGGCCATTGCGGAATCCATTGTTCCTTTTTGCAGGAGATCCGTGATGGAAAAAGGCTGCTTTCGAAACTTACGGATTGTCAGAACCGGGCCGCGCAGGCTGACGGGGGGAATAATTGCGTTGACACGGCTGCCGTCCTTCAGGCGCGCATCCACCATCGGGGAATATTCGTCAACCCGCCTTCCGACAGGGGCAACCATTCGATCAATGACATGCCGCAGGTGGCCATCGTCCCGAAAAGCGGAATCCGTCAAGTGAAGCTTTCCATCCCGTTCGACAAAAATCTCAAACGGTCCGTTGACCATGATCTCCGTTATGCTTTCGTCATGCAGAAAAGCTTCCAGCGGCCCAAACCCGACCGAATCATCCAGAATTCGGGCAATCAAATGCTCCTTGTCGGAACGTGAGAGAATTACCTTCTCTTCCTGGATGAATCGCTCGATCATTTTCATAATGGACAACCGCATGTCCCGTTCCGACAAATTCTGGATCCTGTCAAGTTCTGTTTCCTGCAGCAGCCGGTTTTTATAATGGGAGACCAGATTGTCCAGCACTGGAATCCACCTGCCCCGCCAGTTCCTGTACCAGACGAACCACGTCTCTCAGATATACGGGCGCTTTCTTGTCCTTGATCTGGCCGATTAAGGGTGTCGAAAGATTTACTTGTGGCTGGATTGCGTGGAAATCAGCGCGAACAGTACCCTCCAGCCGCAAGGCACGGATGCCTTTCAAATCTTTAGGCTGTATTTCACTTACCTGGCTGATCCGGTTCAGGACGGTACCCACCTTATCGAGAGGAATACCATGTTTTTCAAACAGGGAGACAGATTGTGCGTATCTACGGAGGGAAGGAGTGTCAGGAGTCAACACATAGTGGATATGATTGGCTTGATGACAGAGGGCGGCCAAAACGGGGGACATTTCACTGCCGGCATCCACAACGATGACATCGTAGAATTTTCTTGCGTGCATCAGAAGAGCAACAACCTCTTGCGGTTCAATGGCTTGTGCGAGATCCGCGTCTGCCGGACTCGGAAGGATCTCAACCTGGCTTACGGGATCAAACTGGGTGATGTTTCTGATATGTACTTCCGTCAACTCCGACAACACCGGTTTCAAATGGAAAATCGATCTGTCGGAACGGATGCCCATATACGCCTCCACTCCGCCATACTTCAGATCCATGTCGACCAACAGTACCCTTACATTAGCCAACAGCCGCAGGGCACTTGCGTAAGTGCAGGCAAGCAATGTGGTTCCGCTGCCCCCTTTGGCACTGAAAAAAACTTGTATGGAAGGCAGTTGCATGCTGAATGTCCGCCGGTGGAACAAAGAGGCGCCCGGGTTCCCCCATTCCAATCCGCGGGAACTTGGTTCTTCGTTGCGTTCCAGCATCGGTCGGATCCGGATTCTTGCCAAACGAATCCCTCCTATCTGGCAGGGTTTTGAATATTGTGTTTCAGGACTCGGATCTGCCGGGCAAAATTCTGCATGAATATCAGTTTCTGCGCATCTTCGACCGACAGTTCAACCCCGATTGCCTTGGGACGTTCTTTGGCATCGGACACCCGCCCCACGGGAATATCCTGCATCAGCAGTTTGGTTACGGGTTTTTCAGCTTCCGTATAGGATACAATGATATCCACGCGGTCGGCGGCATCCAGCTCTTCGTCAAAGAGAACCCGCTCGGATTGTGTCAGATTGACTATCCTTACATTTTCGCTGTTTACCTTAGAGATCTGTTTTAACATGGATTTCGTCACCACGTCTCCTTTCTGCAACGGCACCAGTGAGACATGCCCCGCCGCTTCCTCATGGCCCGTTATCAACGAGTCAAAAACAAATTTGCGGGGAATAAGTTTTTCCTCAAGCATGTCGGGTGTAATCGGCGTCCTTGCGGCAATCGGCTGCCTGGCTATCAAAACCGGAATGGAATCACCCAACTGGTCCTCTACGGCTTTCACCTTTTCAAGAAACAAAAAACCTGCCAAAACGGCAAAAACGAAGGACAGCGCCAGAAACAATAAGGATTTCCGCTTTTCTTCCTGCAATAACCATCACCTCAAAAAAATAATACCATAATATTGTTTTATTTGACTAGTGCCGCTCTGAAATTTTTCACCAAAGGCTCACCATCTGCGAAAGGTGATCCACGTCCCTTTGGACAACTGTTTTTCAAGCCATCGCCGGAGCACCCTTTTGATTGGTTCCCTTGTGGGAGGCAACAACAGAACCAAGCCCAGAATATCAGTCGCAAAGCCGGGAGTCAGCAGCAACACACCGCCAGCCAGGACACATACCCCGTCCAGCAGTGCATCACCGGGGGGCCTTCCCATCGACAATTCCGACTGCAAGCGGTACCAGACCGCCCGTCCTTGTGTTTTGGCCAGATAGGCTCCCAACAAGCCTGTCAGCAAAACCAGCAGTACGGTCTGCCATCCGCCGATGACTTCTCCCACCTGAATCAGCAGGTAAATTTCAATGATTGGCACTAGGATAAAGAGCAGCAGCAATATGCGAAACACCAGAATCCCTCCGGGTTCAGACATGTGTCTTTGTCTGAATTATGAATGATTAATGTTTTTATTGTGAATAGTATATATACTATGTTTAAATTTGGTATATTTTAGTAAAGTGTTCGCCATGAAAGGAAGATGAGGATGAAATTGATCAACCGGATCTCGTTCAAACTTGGGATCACACTGCTGTCCCTTATTGCCATTTCACTGGTTGGACAAATTGTCCTTTTTTACTTTATGCAAAGCTTCAAGTTCGATGCAGCGGAAATCAATGTGGCCGGCAAACAGCGGATGTTGTCGCAAAAAATGGGGAAAGAGGCATTTGCTGCTTACCAGAATATCAATAATCCCGAGGTGCGTAAAGCGTTGACTTCCACCATCTCCCTCTTCCAAAAGCACCATGAGGGGCTTTTGAACGGGGACCCCAGTCTGAATCTTCCCGGTGTTCAAAACCCTGTGGTCAGGGATAAACTTCTGGCTCTGGAACCCGAGTGGAAACAGTTCCAAAACCAGCTGCTGACCGTGTCGGACCCCGCCCAGTCGGAGGAGTCTCGCAGGACCGCTCTTCGTTCCGTTGAAATCAACAACATGGTTCTCCTGAACAAAATGATTGAGATCGTATCCATCATGGAAGCGGATAATGCGGCCAAGCAATCCAGGCTGCATACAATTCAATACATATTGTTCGGATTGTCTCTGGTTACCGGCTTCCTTGCATGGTACCTGCTTACGCGCATGATCGTCACCCCTGTCAAACAGTTGGCCGTTCAAACCGAATTGATCGCTTCCGGCGATTTGCGAAGTTCCTTGCAAGTAAACCGCTCGGACGAGCTTGGGCAATTGGCGGAGTCCTTCAACGCCATGTCCCGGAACATGCGGGAAATAATAAAGGAAATCAATGAACAGGCGAGTCTTGTTGCTTCAATGGCTCAGGAACTGGGTGCCCAAAGCATCCAGATGACAAAGGCCAGCGAGAGTATTTCCGCATCCTTCGAAACCGTATCTTACAGCACCCAGGACCAATCGGAAAAAATCAGCCATACGCTCCATTCCGTTCAGGCTTTGAATACAGACGTCCAGGCTATAGACGGAGTCATTTCAGATGTTCAGCGGGAAATCAGGCAGTCGGTGGAATGGGCGGGCACCGGCAAGAAGCAGATGGATTCCGTAGTGGACAACATGTCCATTATCGCCGGCCAGGTCGACCACATTCAGGCGGTCATCAGGGAGTTGGATGAGCAATCGGAAAAGATCAATGAAATCACCGGTTTGATTTCTGATATCTCGAATCAGACGAATCTGTTGGCGTTGAATGCGGCTATTGAAGCAGCCCGTGCCGGCGAACACGGAAGAGGTTTTGCCGTTGTGGCGGATGAAGTGCGAAAACTGGCGGAGCAATCTGCCCGCTCCGCTGAACAAATCGGCAGCCTGGTGCAGGTAATCCTGCAGAAGACCCAATTGACCGTAGCTGAGATCAGCTCCAGCAAAGAAGCGGTTGATAAAGGCATTCTTACAGTAAATGAAGCCAATGAGAGCTTTATCCAAATTGAGAACAGCATTCGAACGGCTTTTACCGACTTCGAATCCATTATTGCTTCCTCAAAGAGATTGGCGTCTGCCAGTTCCCAGATTGCTTCCGCGATGGACGACATATCAAAGCTGGTGGAAGAGACGGCGGACAACACGGCAAGTGTGGCGGCAACCACCCAACAGCAGCTTGCCTCGATGGAAGAACTGTCCACTGCCGCCCAGTCCCTGGCCGAATCGGGCAGCCACATGCAGGCTGCAGCTTCACGCTTCAAAGTATAGGTTAAATGGCTTGGGGCTGTTCTCAAACGTAGATGCTTACAAAAGAGAACAGCCCTGCGGTTTTGCATAGAATGATCTTCTAGTTTTCTGTCAGGAAACCCAGTATTGCGTTATAGATCTCAGGTGCCGCTTTCCTTAACTGAATGGGTTTCATGTCCCGGTTGACCCACGCGTGAACCGTATATCCGTTCACCAACAATTGAGCGTCCGATTGGCGGACAATTTCGTATTCAAATTTTACTTTCACACGAGCTTCCGTCAAACGTGTCCTGATAATGATCAAATCGTCATACCGGGCAGGCGAATGGTAAAAGGCCCTGGCTTCTATGACAGGCAGCAGTATGCCTGCCTCTTCCAATTCCCGGTAGGGGGCTCCGGTATTCCGCATCATTTCCGTTCGGCCAATTTCGAACCAATTGAGATAATTTGCATGATACACCACCTGCATCGCATCTGTTTCCGAGTAGCGCACCCGCAATTCGATTTCATGCCATTTGCTCTCCATTGAAGCCCTCTCCCCGCTAATTGCATTTACACGCCGCAGTCTACAAGATCTGGGCCTGACCTTTGTATATCAGTCCGGAAACCGGATCGACCGTAACAATGGCCCCGTTTTCCAACAAATTGACAGCTTTCTCCACACCGACAATCACGGGAATTCCCAGGCTCAGACCCACAACGGCCGCATGCGAGGTCAGCCCGCCTTCCTCTGTTATAACGGCAGCCGCTTTCTCCATGGCAGGTACGGCATCCGCATCTGTTCCCGGCATAACCAGAATATCCCCCTGCCGGATCCGGCGCAGCACATCCTCCGTCCGTTTCCCGCTTACCACTCTTCCGGTAACAGCCTGTTGGCCGATACCCTGTCCGCGGGCAATTACGTCACTGATAGTATGAACTTTCAACAGGTTCGTGGTGCCCGGTGTCCCCACTGGCACGCCTGCTGTGATGACCACCAGATCCCCGTGTTTCACCATGCCGGATTTGAGCGCTCCTTCGACTGCCACCTCAAGCATTTCGTCCGTGGTGCCTGTCTCTTTTACAACGACCGGGTAGACGCCATGCGAGAGCAAAAGTCTTCGAGCCACATCCTCCCGGGGGGTGACTGCAATAATAACCGCTTCCGGACGGTGCTTGGACACCATTCGGGCGGTATGTCCGCTTTGTGTAGGAGTTACAATCGCTTTGGCCTCCAAATCCTTTGCAATCGTAGCCACCGCTTGTGACAATGCGTCTGTCACCGTGTGGGTTCCTTCCCAGCCGCGCTTTTTTGCAGGAATATGGTCTTCCCGCAGCGCCCGTTCTGCCCTCTCCGCAATCCTGGCCATCGTTTCGACCGCTTGTACCGGATATTTGCCGGCGGCAGTCTCCCCGGACAGCATGATGGCATCCGTGCCGTCAAAGATGGCGTTGGCGACATCACTGGCTTCCGCCCTTGTAGGACGGGGATTGCGTTCCATGGAGTCAAGCATCTGCGTGGCGGTAATTACCGGTTTTCCCGCCCGATTGGCTTTCTCTATCATGACTTTTTGCCAAAGGGGAACTTCTTCAGTCGCAATTTCAACCCCCAAATCACCGCGGGCCACCATAAGGCCGTCCGCCACTTTCAGGATTTCATCCAACTGATCAAGGGCTTCTTCCGCCTCAATTTTGGCAATTATGTCCAGGTCTGCATTTTTCTCTTCCAGAACCCGCCTTACATCCAAGACGTCGCCCGCCTTACGGACAAAGGATGCGGCGATCATGTCAACCCCCTGATCGACCCCGAATTTGATGTCGGCAATGTCTTTTTCCGTCACACTGGGAATTCGCAGCTTCACACCGGGTGCGTTGATGCCCTTGCGATTTTTCAGAATGCCGCCATTTACCACCCTGCATAAAATGTCGGCGCCTTCCACTTTCTCCACAACCAGGCCGATCAAGCCGTCATCAATCAACAGCCGGGAACCGGGTTTTACATCTTCCGGCAATCCTTTGTAGGATATGGATACCCGTTCGGCAGTGCCCAGAACATCCTCGGCGGTAAGCGTGATCATGGCTCCCGTTTTCAGTTCCGTCTGGTCATTCTCAATCATGCCGGTCCTGATTTTGGGGCCTTTGATGTCCAGAAGGATGGCCACCATCTTCCCCACAATCCGGGACGCCTCCCGAATATTCCGGATGCGGGCAGCATGTTCCTCATAAGTTCCGTGTGAAAAATTAAGCCGTGCAACATTCATGCCGTTTTCAATCAGTTGCGTCAACACCTCGACCGACTCACTCGCAGGTCCAATTGTACAAACAATTTTCGTACGCCTCATAGTAACCTCCAACAGGAACAATCAAATCGAAAGTACCGATGCAAGGGAATACAGGGACATATTGGGTTTGCGCGGGGTTGAAAGCACCCGGTCAATATCGGTTGCCTGAAGCACGCCGCCAATAATTCCTACCGCTCTGCCGCCTGTCCCCTTCTTCAGCAGGTCCACTGCCATAGAGCCCATTCTGGACGCAAGGGTTCTGTCAAAGGCGGTGGGGGAACCGCCTCTCTGAATATGTCCAAGTACCGTTACCCGGGTTTCCCAACCCGTTTTTTCATGGATTTTTTCGCCGATTTCAAATCCTTTCCCCACTCCTTCCGCGACCAGAATGATAGAATGTCTTTTGCCGCGGGCCGCACCCCGTTTCAGTTTATCAACCATTTGATCAATGTTTGAAGGCTCCTCGGGAATCAGAATCGATTCCGCCCCTCCGGCTACGCCCGCCCAGAGTGCAATGTCACCCGCATTGCGTCCCATTACTTCAATCACGTATGTACGCTCGTGGGATGTGGCTGTATCACGAATCTTGTCAATTGCCTCTATGACCGTGTTGATAGCTGTATCAAACCCGATTGTAAAGTCTGTACAGGGAATGTCGTTGTCAATGGTGCCGGGCAATCCAATGGTGGGAATCCCCTTTTGGGTAAGAACATTTGCCCCTCGGTAGGAACCGTCGCCTCCAATGACAACCATCCCTTCAATCCCGTGTTCGCGAATCGTGGCCAGTGCTTTGTTCTGACCTTCCTCTGTCTTGAACTCTTCACATCGGGCGGTAAAAAGGATCGTTCCGCCCCGATGAATGATATCGGCAACAGAACCGAGATCCATCGGAACCACGTCCCCGGTAATCAACCCTTGATACCCCCGTTTCACGCCAACGACTTCAATTCCATGGTAAATGGCGCTGCGCACAACCGCCCGGATTGCCGCATTCATGCCGGGGGAGTCACCACCGCTTGTCAACACACCTATCCGCTTCATGTCCCCAATACCTCCTGACAACTATTGTACCCAAAATTTTCTGGCAAAAGTGAAGAAAATAGTAAGCTGAAACGAAATGATTCATGTCCCGCAGGGACAAAATAAGTCCCGACGAGGAAATAAAGAAAAACTTGTTACATTGAAAACTTATAATTTCCTGAACAAGTGCAAAAGGAGGTGCCCATCAGGGCACACTCCTAGTTTATATTACCTTTTCGCTTTCAACAACATCCGAATTCAGGGCAGCCTTGTCGGCAACTTCCTCGTGAAACCGCCCGATTGCTTTATATTTTCGGTAGCGGGCTTCCACAAGCTCATCCACCGGTACTTCAAGCAGCTCCCTAATGGCAGCCACCACTTTTTCCCTGACTTTGGCAATGGTAAAATCGGGATCCTTCTGGGCGCCCCCCATAGGTTCTTCAATGATCCCGTCCGCTATGCCGAAGCGAGCCAGATCTTGAGCGGTAATGCGCATGGTTTCAGCTGCCCTTTGTGCCTGCGAAGCATCTTTCCACAAGAGAGCGGCAGCTCCTTCCGGGGATATTACCGAATACACCGCGTGCTCCAGCATGAAGATGCGATCCCCCACACCCAAAGCCAGCGCCCCGCCGGATCCGCCTTCTCCTGTTACCACACACACTATGGGCACGGAAAGCCCGGCCATCTCAATCAAATTGCGGGCGATCGCCTCGCTTTGCCCTCTTTCTTCAGCCGCCACTCCCGGGTAAGCACCTGGAGTATCTATGAAACAGATGACCGGACGACCGAATTTTTCCGCCTGTTTCATCAAACGGAGCGCCTTCCGATACCCTTCCGGCTCAGGCATGCCAAACCGGCGGTAGATGTTCTCCTTCGTATCCCGGCCTTTCTGGTGCCCGAGCACCGTAACCGGAATCCCGTCCAGCTTCGCGATACCGCCGACCAATGCAGGATCGTCGCCAAACGTGCGATCTCCGTGCATCTCAATGAAATCGGTACACATCCCTCGGATGTAATCCAGAGTGGTAGGACGGTCGGCATGCCGGGCGATCTGAACCTTCTGCCAGGGAGTCAGTTCCCCGTAAATGGTTTGCTCCAATTCGGCAGCCTTGCGTTCCAACTTGACGATTTCGTCGGTGAAGTCAATGCCCTTCTCCTCCGTAAACTTACGGAGCTCCTCAATCTTTGCGCGAAGTTCAGTCAATGGCTTCTCAAAGTGCAATTCATTGGCCATGACCTGCACCTCCCGCGTGAATGTCAAGAATTTTGGCCAGTGTCTGCTTCATTTCTTTGCGTGGCACAACCCGGTCAATCATGCCATGCTTAAGCAGGAATTCGGCAGTCTGAAAATCGTCGGGGAGCTTCTGCCGAATGGTCTGTTCAATCACGCGCCTGCCGGCAAATCCGATCAACGCACCTGGTTCGGCCAGGTTGACATCCCCCAGGCTGGCGAATGATGCACTGACACCGCCCGTTGTCGGGTGGGTCAGGACAGACACGAACAGAAGCCTTTCCTTGCTCAGTTTGTTAAGTGCCGCGCTGGTCTTGGCCATCTGCATAAGGGAAAAGACCCCTTCCTGCATTCTGGCGCCGCCGGAAGCGGCGAACAGGACAACGGGTACCCGTTTTTCAATGGCTCTTTCAACCGCCCGCGTGATCTTCTCCCCTACAACCGATCCCATGGACCCCATAATAAAGCGGGAATCCATGACACCCATAACGACAGGACTGCCTCCAATAAAACCCTCTCCGGTCACAACCGCTTCCGAAAGCCCGGTTGCAGTCTGCACCTGCTCCAGTTTGGCCGGATAATCTTCAAACTGCAAAGGGTCAACCGATGTCATTCCCCGGTCGTATTCGACAAATTGCCCCTCATCAAGAGTGGCGGCAATCCTCTCGGGTGCAGACATGGGAAAATGATATCCGCATCGAGGGCATGTCTTCAAGTTCTTCTCCAATTCACGGCTGATCAACAGTTCGGAGCATTTCTTGCATTTGGTCATAATGCCTTCCGGAATACTGTCCCTGCGGTCTGCCAATTCCTGTGTTGTTATCGTTGCGTACTTGCGTTTTTTATGGAAAAGATCTTTAAGCACCTTTTCACCTCTTACAAATGGGAGGAATGCAGGATATCCTTCAGCACCTCTTGCACTTCATCCAATTCGGATTCGGGAACCAACACTTCATATTGCTGTTTGGCAATGTTCGTTTGACGAAGCTTGACCAGGAACCCTTCTTCAGTAAGTTTCTGCTTGATTGATTCGGCTGTTTTCTCGCCTGATGCTATGTAAATGACTGTCCACATATACACAGTTCCTCCTGCCAGATGGAAAAACTGAAATCATCATAACACAGCCATTTCAGCGGAATCAAGAAAGTCAAAACCGCAGTTCCGCCTGTTATTCAATTGCTGACAAGACTCTCGTCCTGTTTGCCACATCATCGGGATTCACTTGAATGCGAGCGACACCTGAATCCATTGCAGCCTTGGCGACGGCTGCCGCAACGCTTGGCGCCACTCTTGGATCAAACGGACGGGGAATCACGTAATCGCTTGCCAATTCGCTATCGTCTATCAAGTTTGCAATGGCGTAGGCAGCGGCAATCTTCATCTCCTCATTGATGCTGCTGGCCCTTGTGTCCAACGCTCCCCGGAAGATGCCCGGAAACGCCAAAACATTGTTGACCTGATTGGGAAAATCAGACCGTCCGGTACCCACTACTTTCGCACCGGCCTTGAGAGCATCGTCGGGCAGGATTTCCGGATCCGGGTTGGCCATGGCAAAAATGATTGGATCCCTGTTCATGGACCGCACCATGTCTTGAGTTACGGCACCGCCCACCGATACTCCGATAAACACGTCAGAGCCCGCCAAAACCTCTTCCAGGGTACCCGCAATCCTCTCGTGATTGGTGTTCCTGGCAATCAGTTCTTTGATTGGGTTCATGCCCTCTGTGCGGCCTTCGTAAATGGCGCCTTTGGTGTCACACATGACGACGTGACGGACACCCATGGATAACAATAATTTGATGATTGCAATACCGGCAGCGCCCGCGCCGTTGGCGACAACACGAATCTCGTTCATCGATTTGCCGACCACTTTCAATGCGTTGATCAACCCCGCAAGGGTAACAATCGCCGTTCCGTGCTGGTCATCATGAAACACCGGGATGTTCATTTCTTTCTTGAGTCGTTCTTCAATGGCAAAACAAGCCGGCGCCGCAATGTCTTCCAGATTGATGCCGCCAAAAGTGGGTTCCAGCAGTTTAACCGTCTCCACAATTCGATCCACTTCCGTTGTGTTTAGGCAGATGGGTACCGCATCCACTCCCGCAAACTGTTTGAACAACACCGCTTTTCCTTCCATGACCGGCATGGCGGCTTCCGGCCCGATGTTACCCAGCCCCAGTACTGCGGTTCCGTCGGAAACGACGGCGAC
The DNA here is from genome assembly GCF_002335525.1 of Effusibacillus lacus. Taxonomy (NCBI): domain Bacteria; kingdom Bacillati; phylum Bacillota; class Bacilli; order Caryophanales; family Alicyclobacillaceae; genus Effusibacillus; species Effusibacillus lacus. The sequence continues at coordinate 31,804 of NZ_BDUF01000022.1, read as the reverse complement.
CAGATTGCCTTTGCTGGTATACTCGTACACGCGATCAGTCTGCTGGTAAATCTCCTTGCATGGTTCCGCCACTCCGGGCGAATAGGCAAGACTGAGGTCGCGAGCGTTCTTCACCGAAACCTTGGACACAACGCTGAGTTTTCCTTGATGAGTTCGGTGCAATTCCAGTGCTTCTTCCCGTAATGACATGTAAAACACCATCCTGACAAGGGCCTCAAAGCAACAAAAAGTGCTTTGGTGGGAATCCGAAATTAAAAAACTTGTTTTTCTGGTACCTCAAAATGGACAATTGTTGTCCTCAATTATACCACGGAAAAACATGGTATGACCACCAACCAGTCGATGACACAGATTCTTCAACTCTTAGCAGTTTTTAAGTGAATTTGTGGGCTATGCGGGCACTGGCTGCGGCCGCCACGCCCGCAATCAGGTCGTCCAGGAAGACGTGTATGCTCTTGCCTTTGTTGTTCAGTTGGGCGATGATGCCTGTTTTCTCCTTGTCCAGATAACCGAAGGAGGTAAGCCCTATCGAACCGTACACATTGGTAATGCCCAAGGCCAGGATTTCATCAACACCATACAGCGGTTCGTCCACATTCAGGATCGATTGAAGAGGTTCCGGCAGAAGGTTCTGCTCCGCCAACATGTCCAACGCGATTCCTGTATAAAGAGCATATTGCACTTCCCTTTTGCTTAGCACGCGCAGTACGCTTTCCTTGCATTCTTCCTTCGAAAGATCCGGGTGATAAGGCACCTGCAGCGAGTAAACAATTTCAACAATATCGTCCACCTTCACACCCCGTTGCTCCAATAAGGCGACCACTTTCTCCGTCTCCATCCCAGTTCCTCCCAAAGTAAACCTGCCCTTATGTCGATAGGACAAAATTGCCAATTTCCTATCAGCCAAGTCAAGAAGATATTATCATGCTATGAGGGTGGAGCAGCTGACTTGACGACTATTTTTTTACGGCGACACTGCCCGACCCCAACAGGCTCTCAATTTCCGTGAACAATTCAGGCGTCAATTCGACACGCTCCGTAATTTGGCGTGTCGTTTTGTTCCCCGCATAGAAGAGCACCACGGAAGTCCGCCCCTGGTGGCGCAGCAGACAGTTTTTCAATGCCCGAAGCGTGTTGGCGTTTTCACGGCTGGATTCTATTTTGATAAAAAGAGTCTCATTGCCCTGTGCAATCCTGGTGTCGGCGGCAGGGACAAGCGGTTGAATGGACTCAGCCAGCAATTTCACCCCTTCGTCCTGCGTCTGCACTTTTGCTTTGACCAGAACTACGGGCTCACTCTCAAGCAGGGACCTGGCGGAGGCAAACACAGCCGGAAACACGATCAGTTCCACGGCGTCCGTAAGATCTTCCATCTGAACAAAAGCCATGGTTTGCCCCTTTCGGGTCTGCACCATCCGCATGTCCCGGACCCGGCCCGCAACGGTTGTGACTGTGTCGTCCTCCATATCGTGCAGTTCGGCAATCCGATGTCGGGCATGCCGGGACATGGCCGTCCGGTATCGGTCCAGGGGGTGCCCCGAAACATACAGACCCAGCAGTTCCTTTTCCATCTCAAGCTGTTCGATTTTGGAGAAATCGTCCACTTCCGGGATTGTCAAGACTTCCTTGCCACCCCCCTTCTCCATCATGCCGAACAGCGAGATCTGGGGGGCATCCTGCTCCCTCTGCAGAAGGCCGCCTTTTTCCACTGCTTCATCAAGGGCCAGCAGCAGGGAACGGCGTCCCAACCCCATCCAATCAAACGCACCGCTGCGGATCAAACTCTCGATCACCCGCTTGTTGCAGGCCCTTAAATCCACACGACGGCAGAAGTCGAGCAGATCGGAAAAAGGCCCTTTCTGTCTTGCCTGCAGTATGGTTTGGATGGCAGCAATCCCCACATTTTTGACAGCGGACAAAGCAAACCGGATTTTGCCGTCCGACACGACAAACCGGTAGGAACTTTCATTCACGTCGGGGCCGAGAACCTGAATGCCCATTTTTCGGCAGTCGTCCACATACTGAGCAACCTTCGAACCGGAATGCAACCAGGAAGTCAGCAGGGAAGCCATGAATTCGGCCGGGTAATTGGCTTTCAGGTAAGCGGTGCGGTAAGCTACAACAGCGTATGCCACCGCATGGGACCGGTTAAATCCGTAATCTGCAAAACGAACAATCAAATCATAGACGTCATTGGCGATCTTCTCATCGTAGCCCTTGTCCAAACAGCCGCTTACAAACAATTCCCGCTGCTGCTGCAGCACTTCCCGCTTCTTCTTGCCCACCGCTCTCCGCAGCAGATCCGCTTGACCAAGGGAAAAACCGGCCATTCGCGCCGCGATTTGCATGATCTGTTCCTGGTACACAATGATCCCGTATGTGTCTTTAAGAATCGGTTCAAGATCGGGATGCGGATAGGAAACCGGAGTCTTGCCGTGCTTTGCGGCGATATAGTTGGGGATGTTGTCCATCGGACCCGGACGGTACAGGGAAATCACGGCCACAATGTCTTCAAAGGTGGTCGGCTTTAATTCCCGCAGCACGTTCTTGACACCTGCCGACTCCAATTGGAAGCACCCGTCCGTATCACCGCGGGCAAGCAGGTCAAATGTAGCCGGGTCATCCATGTTCATCTTGGTGAAATCGATCTCGATTCCATGCCCGCGCTTTACCGCTTCAATCGTATGATCAATGATGGTCAGGTTCCGCAGTCCGAGAAAGTCCATTTTCAGAAGACCCACCGCTTCCAGATCTTCCATGGCATACTGTGTGACCACGCCGCCTTCCGCACCCCGGGAGAGAGGTACATACCGGGTCAGCGGATCCTTGGAGATGACCACGCCAGCAGCGTGAATGGACGTGTGACGGGGAAACCCTTCGATCGCTTTTGCCGTGTCAAGCAACCGTTTTACCGTCGGATTCTCGTCATACATTTTCTTGAGGCCCGGTTCGGTTGCCAATGCTTTGTCGATGGTCATGCTCAAGGAGTGGGGAACCAGCTTGGCCACCCGGTCCACTTCCGGGATTGGCAGGTCCATTACTCTCCCCACGTCGCGAATGGCGGCCCTGGCTGCCATCGTCCCATAGGTTACAATTTGGGCCACCCGGCTTTCCCCGTATTTGCGGGTTACGTAATCGATCACTTCCTGGCGTCTCTCATAATCAAAATCGATATCGATATCCGGCCAGGAAACCCGTTCGGGATTCAAGAAACGCTCAAACAACAAATGGTAATGAATCGGATCCACGTCTGTAATTTTCAATACATAAGCCACAAGGCTGCCAGCGGCGGAACCCCGGCCCGGTCCGGTGGAAATCCCGTGTTCGTGGGCAAATTTCATGAAATCCCACACCACCAGAAAGTATCCGGCAAACCCCATCTGTCTAATAACGGACAGTTCATATTGAAGCCTGTCCTTGGCCTGATCCGACGGATTCCCGTAACGTTCCCGCAGTCCCTTCTCGCATAAGTACGCCAGATAGGAGTCCTCATCGAAACCCTCCGGCAGGTCGAACTTGGGCAGGTGGGTAACCCCCAAATGCAAATCCAGCTGGCATCGCTTGGCGATTGTTTCCGTATTCTCGATGGCTTCCGGCAGATGACGGAACAACTCCGCCATCTCTGTCCCGCTCTTGAGATAAAACTCATCGCAGGGAAACCGCATCCGCTCTTTATCCTGCAAGCTTTTCCCCGTCTGGATGCATAAAAGGACATCATGAACCGGTGCATCCTCGCGATTGATGTAGTGCACATCATTGGTTGCCACCAGCGGCAGCCCCAGGTCGCGGGCAATTCGGATCAGGTGCTGGTTGACCTGTTTTTCCTCCAATAATCCGTGGTCCTGCAATTCGATATAGAAATTGTCCGAACCAAAAATTTCCCTGTACTCTTCCGCCGCCTGGCGCGCTCCGGCCAAATCCCCCTGCAGCACGCGGTTTGCCACTTCTCCCCCCAGGCAGGATGACAGTGCGATCAGGCCTTCCCGGTGATTTCTCAAAAATTCCTTGTCGGTGCGGGGTTTGTAGTAGAATCCATCCAATTGGGCCGCAGATACTATCTCCATCAAGTTATGGTAGCCTGTATCATTCTCGGCCAGCAGGATCAAATGACAGGGCTTGTCCTGACGCCCGCTTTTCTCCCGCATCGATCCCCTCGCCACGTAGACTTCGCATCCGATGATGGGATGAATTCCCCGCTCTTTCGCTTTCTTGTAAAATTCAACGGCACCATGCATTACCCCATGGTCAGTCAGGGCAATGGCTTTCATGCCCAGTTCCTGAACACGGTCCAGCAGAGCGTCAATCCGGCAGGCACCGTCCAGCAGGCTGTATTCGGAGTGAACGTGCAGATGTACAAATGAGTTCAAAGTAAATCTCTCCCAATGATTACAATCAAACCTCATCTTTCGCAGCCCAATTTGGCAAATAACCCCTTGATATCACTGGTTAAACTCGAAATCGATTGATTGGCGGGGCTTCTCCAGGACCGGATTATAGTTTACATAATGAATTCATTGTGAAAATAGGGCTGATTGCCAGTCTTATTTTTGACTTTTTGATTGCCACTTCAAGAATAGAGCTGATTTTCCGCCTTATTCGGGGGATTCTTTAGGTGCTCAAAAAAGAAATAGCATATAGGACTGAAAAACAGTCCTATTTTTGGAAGTACCTTTGAATCGACAAAATAAGCCTGAAATACAGTGCTATTTTTTCTTACCTTGGTAAGTGGCCGGTTGCCCAATTATATCAAAGGTTTATTCGCAAGACGCAGCTTGGTCGCACCGAAAGTTGAAATCTATCTCGCCGATCACGTCACTTTAATGATCGGTGCGTACATATGTTTGGTTTTATTGTATCATATTTTCCACCGCTTCCGCACTCCCACATGCGCACTCACACTGAGAAGAAGGAGGGAGTAACGACGTCCATTGCCGCCAAACGGCCTTGGATGAAAAATTACCGGCACCCAGTGCCGGTAAACATCTTCAGATGGGCCAGCCTCACAGATTCTAGGCATGATCAACAATTCACGAAAGTATACTGATGAGAGGTGATCCGGCCATGAGGCGAAAAAGAGGCTATTCTTCACCGAAACCTGTTCTGTTTAACAAGGAGATTTTTGACCCGAACGGAATGAAAAGGGAAGTTGAGGATACCAGCGGCAAGTCCGACAGCAAGTCACCCCGTCCTGACAAGCGCCAAACTTGGCGGTTGTTGAATGATACATCCGCCCGTCCCGACAAGCGTCCCACTTGGCGGGAGTTGGACGATGCATCCACTGGTCCGGACGAATAAACAACGGGCTCCATCCGCCGCCATGAGTGGAATTCGGAGCCCCTCTATGCATCTACTTATAAAGCACCTGCACAACTACTTATCCAGCACCTGCGCTGTCAGCAGCGCTTTCGCCATCCGTTCCCCTTCAAAGAAGATTTCAATGTCAGCCTTTCCAAACTTTCGTCCAAGATCGATGACTTCCGCCCGAATCGTGATCTGGGATTCGATCTGGATCGGTTTCATGAAGTAGACCGTAACGTTTTCGACTGACATATCCGAGTTCTTGAAGCGGCGGATGGCCACTTTCCCCGCTTCGCTGATCAGGGTCATCAAGACCCCGGACAGCACGCCGCCGAGGGAATTGGTCATCTGTGGAGTCACTTCCCCAACCAGTGACACTGACTTGTCGTCATTCCTCTCTTCCCGGAAGTGGCGAAGAATCAAGTCTTTGATCGTATCTCCCGTATGGGGCTGTTTCTGGAAATACTGAATCCCCTTGATCACATCCTGGCGCGAAATGACGCCGACCAATTTTTTCCCGTCCACTACGGGCAGCAGCTCGATTCCCTCCCAGATCATCTTGTGGGCCGTGGATGCCACCGATGTTTTCGGTGTTACGGTAATCGGGTTTTTGGTCATGATCTTCTCGATTGGAACATCCTCCGCTTGGCCCGATACGTCTTTGGAAGTCACGATCCCCAAAACCCGCATGTTGCCGTCGACCACCGGGAATCGGGCATGTCCGGTCTTCTCCACCAATTCGTGATAGGTCCGTACCGTGTGATCAGCCCGGATCACATCAATATCCTGTTTGTTTTGCAGAATGTCTTCCACGAGAACAATCTCTTTCTTGATCAGGCGGTCGTAAATGGCCCGGTTGATGAGACTCGCAACGGTGAAGGTATCATAGGCAGACGAGATAATCGGGAGCTCCAGACTGTCGGCCAGAGCTTTCACATCATCGTCTGCATCGAATCCTCCGGTGATCAGTACGGCAGCCCCCTCCTGCAGCGCAATCCGGTGAACCTGGTCGCGGTTCCCCACAATCAGCAGACTGTCCGGATCGATATACTTGACCATCGCATCCACTTTCATGGCACCAATGACAAATTTCTGCAGGGTCTTGTGGAGGCCCTTTGCCCCCCCAAGCACCGTCCCGTCGACTATATTTACAACTTCCGCATAAGTTAAACGCTCAATGTTTTTCTTCTGCTGTTTCTCAATCCGAACCGTCCCCACACGTTCAATCGTGGAAGCAATTCCCCGAGCCTCTGCCTCCTTGATGGCACGATACGCTGTTCCTTCCGATACCCCCATGTGTTTCGCAACCTGGCGAACCGAAATCTTTGACCCAATCTCCAGACTTTCTATGAATTCAAGTATTTGCTCGTGTTTGGTTGTTGACATTGGATTCCTCCGAAAGGTGTTATATATCAAGATTATAGACTGTATTACTGAATTGTTGCAATCACCCTTCTCCATCGTCTTGGTTTTGCCAACTTGTAACTCCTTGATGGGAACAATAACCACCACAAAGAAAAACTCCCCTCGCAATAAGGGGAGTTTAGGTTCAACAAAAAGCTGCATCAATAATACAGGGACTCCGTCAAATTACATTTTGCGCATGTCTGTGTGTAGGTGTCCTTGATGAATTCATGAACACAAGTCTTACGGATCTGTTCCAGCTCATCCTTCAACACTTGCAGGCGATAAGCCAGTTCCGCGATCTGATTCTCAATCTCTTGAACCTGTTTCATGCATAGACCTCCTTCAAAGGTCATGTGGTTACCTGTAAATCTGGCTTCCCGCTTCCCGGAACTCCTTTGCTTTCTCCTCCAGCCCTTCATCAATTGCCGTCTCCGCGTCTATCCCTTTGGCCTCCGCATACTGGCGAATATCCTGCGTAATCCGCATGCTGCAGAATTTCGGACCGCACATGGAGCAAAAGTGCGATGTCTTGGCTGCTTCCGCCGGAAGGGTTTCATCGTGGTATTCCATGGCCCTCTCCGGATCCAGCGAAAGATTGAATTGATCGCGCCAGCGGAATTCAAAGCGCGCCTTGGACAATGCATCGTCCCGTTTTTGCGCGTTCGGATGGCCTTTTGCCAGATCGGCGGCATGAGCGGCTATCTTGTAGGCGATAACCCCTTCCCGCACATCGTTCTTGTTCGGCAGCCCCAGATGTTCCTTCGGTGTAACATAGCACAGCATGGCAGTTCCGAACCACCCAATCATCGCAGCCCCTATCGCCGAGGTGATATGGTCATACCCGGGAGCAATGTCGGTTGTGAGCGGTCCCAATGTATAGAAGGGAGCTTCCTGGCAGATTTCCATCTGCAGGTCTACATTTTCCTTAATCTTGTGCATCGGGACATGCCCCGGCCCTTCAATCATTACCTGTACATCATGTTTCCATGCGATTTGTGTCAGTTCCCCGAGAGTCTTCAACTCAGCAAACTGGGCCTCGTCATTAGCATCGGCAATGGAGCCCGGACGCAATCCGTCCCCCAGCGAAAAAGCCACATCGTAAGCTTTCATGATTTCGCAAATTTCTTCGAAATGGGTATACAGAAAGTTCTCTTTGTGATGGGCCAGACACCAGGCTGCCATTATGGAGCCTCCGCGGGACACGATTCCTGTTACACGCTTCGAGGTAAGAGGAATGTAGCGCAGGAGCACCCCAGCATGGATCGTGAAGTAATCAACGCCTTGTTCGGCCTGCTCGATCAGCGTATCCCGGTAGACTTCCCAACTCAGGTCCTCCACAACCCCATTTACTTTTTCAAGCGCCTGATAGATCGGTACTGTTCCGACCGGCACCGGTGAATTGCGAATGATCCACTCCCGTGTGGTGTGAATGTTCTTCCCCGTCGAGAGATCCATGATCGTATCGGCTCCCCACCGGGTCGCCCACGTCATTTTCTCCACTTCTTCCTCAATCGAGGAAGTAACGGCCGAGTTCCCGATATTGGCATTCACTTTCACATGAAAATTCCGACCGATAATCATCGGCTCGCTTTCCGGATGATTGATGTTCGCCGGAATGATGGCGCGTCCGCGAGCTACTTCATCCCGTACAAATTCCGGAGTTAAGCCTTCCCTGATTGCAATGAACTCCATCTCGGGGGTAATAATCCCTTTGCGGGCGTAGTGCAATTGCGTAACATTGCGCCCCGGCTTCGCCCGCAGAGGTTTGCGGTTCAGCCCCGGAAACACTTCCCGGTTGGCCCGCGGGTCGTCCGCACGGAAACCGTCATCTTCCGGTTTCACTTCACGTCCCTCGTACTCTTCCACATCACCGCGCTCCAGAATCCAGTTGCGGCGCAAAGCCGGAAGCCCTTTTCGGATGTCCACCGCGTAAGCAGGATCGGTGTAAGGACCGCTTGTGTCATATACACGAACAGGTGGATTCCCTACCTCACCAGTTGGAGTGGAAGTGGGATGGAGTTGAATTTCCCGCATAGGTACATTTAAATCCGGTCTGGAACCTTCCACATAGACTTTCCGGCTGCCCGGAAAAGCAGACTTCAGATCGATCATTGGCTGATCTTGCGTGCTTTGTGACATGATCTTTTCCTCCCATATTTCACATTTGGAACAAGACGGACAAGATTGGATCTATCAGCAACATTGGCTGCAGCAAAAAGCCGGGTCCCTATCGTGAGGACCCGGCTGGCGCACTGCAGGTAAGCCTTACGATAAAGCCAAACCCACAGTTGTATGTAAGCCAACTACTTTCCTACGCTGGTATTATCCAGATCAGGTCCTGAGGGTCAAGAAACTTCATGGCGTTTCTTTCTCAGCCCAAGCTCATGGGCCCCCCTAGTAGTAACAATATTTGAACTAATACAGTTTAAGCCTACCTTATATTCAGTCAGGTGGCAAGTGTTTTCTACTTCTTCTGTTTTCTACTTCTTCTTCGCAACATGTTTCATTACCGCGACAGCATCCGCCGCCGCCTGCGTTCGTACTGAAGGCGGGCCGCCGTCCGGGCCACTTCCCTCTCCCACTCCCTCTGTCTGTCGCGCTTGCTTTTCTCCCTGCGCTTGCGCTCTTTGTCCACACCGATCAAATAATACAAATTCGATCCCACCACTAGGATCCCAAACAACAGCCAAACAACCGAAAACACACCGCCCAGCGACCATGACAGGCCCGGAAGCTGCGGAATCGCATAGAAGATCACGGCCAAGCCCAAGCCCATGTACATGAAGGAACGCAACGCCTGTTTCCTCTTCATACCCACACCCCCACAATCGGATGGAACATTGTATGAGAGGATTGGGACGAGTATGACCTCATGGGCCTGCAAAAAAGTGCAAAAAAAAGGTGGCATCAGCCACTAATATAGAAAGGGGGTTATGTCGATACTTTCATTATAGTTGTATTATGTTACAAGCAAATTACACAGACATTACGCTATTGTAACATGCATAGTTCTTCCGGTTCAGGGAATAGTAATTCCTGTAAACTTCCAAAAACTCACTGCAGGAGGTTTTTTGCATGTCAGTACTCGACAATTTTGACCGCTGGAAAGAGTTCCTCGGCGACCGTGTAGAACAGGCAAAAGCAGCAGGCTTGTCAGACCAGCAAATTACGGATGTGGCGACGAAAATGGGCGAATACCTGGCCAACAAGGTAGACCCGGAAAATCCTCAGGAACGGCTGCTCAAACAGCTTTGGGATGCAAATCCCGATCAACGTTCCACAATGGCCAAAATGATGATCAACCTGGTCACAAAGCATTAAACCAATACCATCAAAAAAAGACCCCGCATGGAGATGGCATTAGCCCCCTCCGTCAGGGTCTTTCTTTTTCATTCTCAGATTTCCACCGTTTCGCCGGGTCTCAGAACCAATCCCTCGATTCCGGCAGGTTTCAGCCTGGCCGCAAACGCTTCTGCGTCCTGCTCAATCAATGGCCAGGTGTTGTAATGCATGGGAATCACTTTCTTGGCATTCAGCCAATTGGCAGCAAGCACCGCATCGTCCGGCCCCATCGTGAAGTTGTCGCCAATGGGCAGCGCCGCCGCGTCGATCTTGTTCAACTCCCCGATCAGCTTCATGTCCCCAAAGAGGGCCGTGTCCCCCGCATGATAGAATGTCTTCCCCTGCATGGTCAGCAGGAATCCGGCGGGGTTCCCCGCATAGATCATCTTTCCGTCTTCTTCCACACCGGAACCGTGAAATGCAATTGTCAGCTTAACCCGGCCAAATTCAAATTCATGGGCACCCCCCAGGTGCATGCCATGCACGGGAGCACCTTTGCTTCCGCAATAGGCGGCCAGTTCATAGACAGCCACAATGGGTGCATCGTTTTGCTTGGATATCTCGATGGCGTCGCCCAAATGATCTCCGTGTCCGTGCGTTACCAGAACGGCATCCACCTGAATGTCTTCCGCTTTGACAACAGCCTTTGGATTGTTTGTCAGGAACGGGTCAATAATTACCCGTTTGTCCCCCGCTTCCACCAGGAAACAGGAATGTCCGTGGTAAGTAACCTTCACTTCAAACGCCTCCTCGGAAAAATGGAATTCACTGCCACCCCATTATAAATAATGCCTGAATGAGGCCGATTAGTCCACCGAGGAAAGCACCGAGCCAAGTGATCATTTTCAACTCCCGCTGCACGACATCAAACACCAGCTTTTCAAACTTCGGTATGGGAAAAGAAGACACCTGCTCTTCCACAATCCGTTTGATATCAAGGGAATGAAGGATGGGGGAAACCCATATGCCGGAGGATTGCTGAACCCGCAGCAGCAGTTTGTCAAGAAAGCCAATCACGGCAGGACGATGATTCTCAAACAGTTCATACAAGTCAACATCAACGCTTTTGTTGACCAGGACGCTTACCGCTTCACCCGCATTCCGGTTGAGCAGCGTCTGCCATTCTTCCAGGAATTTGTCCTGAATGAAGCGAAGCGTGGCCGGGTTTGCCAGGAAATTTTTCAGATGGGGGACAATCTCGTCTGCAAGTTTTTCTTCCTGAATGAACATCACCGCGAGCTTGCCGAACATGCCGCCCCCAGTCAGCCGGTCTTGAATTGTTGCGATCAGGAATTCCCGGGCACTCTGCGAATCGAGCCATGCTTGTCCCTTTTCCAGCAGAGACTCGGCAAAGGTGCCGATTTGAACGGCGATCCGGTTTTGCACCGCATCCGGCAGCAAATCCCGGATTGGCTTGGACGTAAGAGCCCATTTTTCCAGTTGGTCCGCGATCTCCAAAGCGGTTTGCCCCGTCACACGGCTCCATAGACCCCGCAGTGTCCGGTCTTCTGCCAAAACTGTCTCTATCCATTCCAGGATCCGCCCACTCATAGCCGAAGCCCATTCAGGGCGTGAAATGGTGGACAAGATTCCTTCCTTGGTCAGAAGGTGCTCTTCGACAACTTCCCCCAATTTATGGGCAATTTCCGGCTGCCGCTTTGGAATCAGGCCGGGGGTGAACGGCAGCTTTACACCAAACAGCCGCCGTTCGCGCCAGGGACGAAACAACATCAGAATGGCAAGCAGATTGGTGCCAAATCCGATGGCCGCACCAACTGCTATGGTCATAAGGAGTAAGGTCATCATCTATCACCTGACGTTAGTATACACGATTCCCGGCCAACTACCGCACCTCATAAGTATTTGGTTTCTTCGCCGGAACTCCCGACCGTCTGCGATCTTCCAGCCAGGCGGTTTCAATGGCGGCGCGGATGTCCTTCATCGGAACTTCTTTGCCCATCCCTTCCAACACATCCAGCATATATTTGGTCGCTTCGTTCAACTTGCCCGGTCCGTCAAGTCCGCTGTATACCGTTTCCGCATAAGAGAAAGCCGCTTTTCCAAGATCGGCTATCAGTTCTCTTTCACGGATCGTCGTGTTGGCGGCAATATAGTTTTTCAGTTCATTACGCAACCAGACAAGCCCCGCCACAACGGCAAGCAGAACGATTTGCAACAGCATGGACACCGCTTGTTGAAGCAATCCAAATGTACCCTGATCCATAGCGGCACTCCTCCTTGAAACAGTTTGTTTTTTCGGGGGACGTTACCAACTTATGTGACTGGGATTGGAAGGGTGACTTACCCTACCAGCCAATTGCCGCCGAAAGTCGTCAAAAAAGCAGAAACAACAACCCCGACCGTGATGCTGACAAAAGTCATAACCGGCTGCCACCGCAGACCAATGCCAATTGCCACACACACATACGCCCCAAGCAATGGGGCCATGGGAGCCAGTACCCATACTCCATACTTGCCGTATTTCTTGCTCCATTTCTCTGCTTTCTCCGCTTTTCTGCGAAACCAACGCCATTTGCTGACCAATCGCTCAAAAGCGGCCAGCAGCAGAGGAACCGGTGCCAGATTGGACGCTGCCGCTACCGTGGCCCCCGACACGGGGTCAAACCCTAACGGGACGCTGCCGGCAGCACCGATCACAACTTCCAGCAGAAGGGAAGAAGCAATGACTGAGGCGGCGGCAGCCCAGTTCCCCTGCAGCAACCCAATTCCAGCCGCAATCCCAAGCAACAGCAACGACCCGACAACGCCTGCCAACAGAAAGGAAGGCTGCTGCTTCGCTTGCCGATTCTGTTTGAAGCCAGTGAGATCTTCCAATGCTCGATTCCCCCTTTTTATATTTCGTCGTCTTCAGTATACCAGGAGCTGCATTTTCCAAATTACGTTTTAAACAAACATTGCTGAATCCTTTCGTCCCGATTCCAGCAAAAAACTGTCAACCCGAACCGGATTGGCAGTTTTTTGCCGTTGTCATTACTTTTTTGCTCATGGGGATCGTATTCAAAAATGGGGCTGCGACCTGCACGAAACCCATTTTTTCATAAAAGCGGATGGCTCTTGAATTGTTGGTCTGCACGTTCAATCGTATTTCGGAGCAGGAACGCTGTCTCGCCGTCTGTTCCAGTTCCCTCATCACACTCTCAGCCACCCCTGTCCCTTGATAGGGAGTGTCAATGACGATGACATTCAAGTGAAGGACCGTTTCATCCTCGATAAAGTTGTAAAAGCCCGCCAACCGGCTGTCTTCCGTTTCGATGACCATCGTTTTCGACCCTTCAAGGAAGATCTCCCGCGGATCCACCTTGCGTCCCCATGCTTCGATCAGGATCGGATTCATGTGTTTTTCGGACAATCGGATCAATATCGGTTCCTCCCCCGAAATTTTGGGCCGGAACTTATAATTGGCTGTGTCTTCGGACACCTCCGTCCAATCGGTCAGAATCTCAGGACCCTCTTCGGCAATCAGCACCGTATGTTCAAAATGGGCACTGAACGAGCCGTCGACGGTAACCGAAGTCCAACCGTCTTCAAGTATTCGGATGTAACGGGATCCGTTGGTGACAATCGGTTCAATGGCCACAACCATTCCCGGTCGGAGACGGGGTCCCCGGTTCGGTGGCCCGAAGTTCACCAGATTCGGATCTTCGTGCAGCCTTTGACCGACTCCATGGCCGTACAGACACCTTACGATACTTAATCCATTCCGACTTGCCGTTTCAAATATGGCGTGGGAAATATCGGAACATCTGCTGCCCGGCCTTGCTTGGGAGATCCCCCGATAAAGCGCCTCTTTTGTTGCATTCACCAGTTTCAATGCAGAGGGCGCTGCCGAACCGATGATATAGGTTTTTGCACAGTCGCTGTGAAAACCTTGATACTCGACCCCTATATCGATTTTTACAACATCTCCTTCCCGAATCCTCCGGTCCCCAGGGATTCCGTGGCCGATCTGCTCATTGATGGAGACACAAATGGCACCGGGGAATTCATACAGATTCCGAAAGGTTGCCCTCCCTCCTTGCTCCGCCAATACCTGTTCGGCGGCTGCGTCCAACTCCCTTGTGGCAATCCCGGGCTCCAACAACTTCTTGACAGCAAGATGCGCCAGTGCGTTAATCCTGCCCGCTTCCCTCATCCATTCGATTTCCGTCGGTGTTTTAACCGGGATCATGCCTGCCCTCCTTTCCGCCTGTTGTTACTTTATATGAAATCAATCAGGCGGAAGGAACAGTCGGACAGATTGCAGCATTAACTGCAATAGGATTTTACCAGGGGAGGAGACCGTTTTGGCTGTAAGGGAGATATTGCAAGGGGATCATCCGCTGCTCCGGACACAGTGTTCGCCCGTAACGGAATTTGATGACTCGATTGCTCAGTTGTTGCAGGATCTGGAAGATACAATGAAGCAGCACCGGGGAACGGGACTTGCCGCCCCTCAGATCGGTGTGGACCTGCAAGCCATTGTGGTCGATGCAAACGATGGGATGCTTGCACTGCTCAACCCGCAAATTACAAGTTCGGAAGGAACCCAGGAGAGCGTGGAGGGATGTTTGAGTTTTCCGGAAACCACCCTGAAGCTTACCCGGCCCCAGTCGATTACGGTACTGGCGAGAGACAGGTCCGGATCACAGGTTCAACTGGACGCCACCGGCCATTTGGCACGGGTTCTTTGCCATGAGATCGACCATCTGCAGGGAATTTTATTCTTTGACCATCTGTCGAATGAGCAGTTTGTGGAACAACTTCTCGGGCAAGTAGGGAGTTCGGGTGACTCAATACCGATAGCTCCCCATAAATCTTCCGGAACTGACCGGGATCCGGACATGGATGCCAGACAAAGAGAGGTCCGGCTGGCTCTGGATTTTCTGGCCGATGCAGCATGGAAGCTGGAGCTTGCCCATGACCTGCTGAAAGATCACAAGGATCTTATTACTGCAGCAAAAGACGACTGGAACCGTCTTGGAAAACTGGCCAAAAAGCTGTCCAAAGCGGCAATCAAGTGGGAACGTTCATGGAAAAAGAACTCTTAATGTCCTATCCAACCAAACATACGTTCGACTGCCGCTTCATGTATCGGGGGCGGAAAATGATGTCCGTACCCCCGATAGAAATGCATGTCCACGTTACCTCCAAGTTCTTTCAATTTTTTATACATGTTTAACCCGTGACTGAAATCGACTTGCCTATCTTCTGACCCATGCATAATCAGGACTGGACAGCGGATACGGTTTGCCATCAGCAGTGGGGAGCGGGATTGATAAGAGCCCGGCTTTTTGGCAGGTGAGCCCCCAAGCACGCGTTTGAGCATTCTTCGCAAATCAATCCGCTCTTCATAGGTTTGCGCCAAGTCTGTCACTCCATTCCACAGAATCAATCTGTGTACTGCAGGAATTTCCACAGCAGTTAACGTGGCATTGATAGCGCCGCGCGAAAAGCCCATGACAGAAATTCGTTCGGGATTGACGAACGAAAGATTCTGCAGAAGACGATACGCGGAAAGAACATCTTCCTTGTCACTTCCGCCAAATTCATCGCGTCCCTCTCCACCTTCGTTCCCCCGATAGGAGGGAGCAAAAATCACGTATCCATAATCGGCGAATTGTTCGATCCAATCCGTCTTGACCCTTCCGAATTTGCCAATGCCGCCCCGACAGTAAAGGAGAACAGGCAACTTGAACAATCGGATGTCTTTTTTCTCCTGACTGATGGAACTTGCTATTTCTGTTACCGGAAGGTCTGAAGAACCATAAAACCGGCTGATCATACCTTGCAATTCCGATATATGGAGTTCATAACCATTCGGCAGACCGAGATATCCTTTCACCTTTAATCCATCGGACAGGTAGGTCACATGATAAATCATAATATCCTTCTTCCATCTGTAATATAGCTTTATTTTAAGCAATATAGCTTTTCAGGACAAAAACAACAAGATTAAAACAGGTAAAAACAAAAAGAACCGTCCGGAGGGGAGAGGTATCCCCTGTAAACGGTTCTTTCACCGCTCCTTCGATCAGACTCTTTCCAAAAGTAGGGCTACTCCGATGCCGCCCCCGACACACAGGGAAGAAATTCCGTATCGAAAGTTCCCTTGATGCAATTCGTGAACCAGTGTGGTGGTAATCCGGGCGCCCGTGCATCCGACTGGATGACCCAGGGAGATTCCGGAACCGTTCAGGTTCACTTTGCTGCGATCCAGTTCGAGCAGTTTCTCAACAGCCAGATATTGGGCGGCAAACGCTTCGTTGATTTCCCATACGTCGATATCCTCTTTCTTCATTCCGGTTTTGGCAAGGAGCTTCTGAACCGCCGGAACGGGACCGTATCCCATCAATTCCGGCTCAACGCCTGCCACAGCACCGGCGACCAAGCGGGCCATCGGTTTCACACCCAGTTCCTTGACTTTTTCCCCGGACATGAGAACAACTGCAGCCGCTCCGTCGTTAATCCCGGAAGCATTCCCCGCTGTCACGGTTCCGTCTTTCCGAAAGACGGGCTTGAGTGCGGAGAGGCTTTCGAAAGAAATGTCGGGACGCGGATGTTCATCCTTGGAGACTTCCACCGTTTTTCTTCCCGCTCTTGCCGCAACCTTCACGATCTCCCGGTCGAACCGGCCCGATTCCTGGGCCGCCAATGCCTTGCGGTGGCTCTCAAAAGCAACCTGGTCCTGCTCCTCCCGGGTGATTCCATATTTCTCAGCAACACGCTCTGCCGTTTCCCCCATCATGATCTTGTGAATCGGATCTTCAAGAATTTCCCAGACGGTATCGGTCACTTGCCCGTGCTGCAGACGGCCTCCCCAACGGTACTGCTTCAGAACGTAAGGACTGGAGCTCATCACTTCCACCCCGCCGGCAACGATAACGTCAGCATTCCCGGTTTGAATCTGCTGCATGCCGCTGAGAATCGCCTGCAGTCCTGACGCGCACTGCCTTTGGATGGTATAGCCGGTCGCCGTGATGGGAAATCCCGCTTTCAAAGCACCGGTCCGCGCCACGTTCGGTTCGTCCGTCCGCTGAATGCAGTTGCCAAGAATCACTTCCTCAACCTGTTCCGCATGAATGCCTGCCCGTGCCACCGCTTCCTGCAAAACCGGAACCACCAGTTCGCTCGGCATCATTTCCTTGAATGCTCCGCCAAACGTACCAATGGCCGATCGGACAGCCGACACCAAATAGACTTCTCTCATTCCCGTTCCCCTCCGCCATGAGATTCCTATGCTTCCAATCAAGTATATGTTGCTATCTTCTCTATTTAACTTCTTTTTTCCTGTGTTTCCCTGTATTGAACGCTACCCCTTTTTTGCAGCAAGAGTATGATCAGAATGTGAATGATTACTGGGACAGCGTCAAGTTGCCGATCTTCGTACTCGTACGTTACAGCAGCTGGATAGGCAAACCAGCTGTCAAACATCAGATTTTCAAGCAATTGTGAAATTCTTCGGGATCAAAAGAAAGAGGCCGTTGCTGGCCTCGTTCTTTCGTTATTACTAATTAGAAACCGGGGTAACCATAACCAGGACCATAACCAGAACCGTAACCAGAACCATAACCAGAACCGTAACCGAATCCACCGAACAAAAGTGGTAACAATGCGAGGATAGTTAGGAACGGAAGGAAGAAACGCCCAAATCCAAATCCAAGCTGAACATTTTCCCCAACTACGGCTTGAGGTTTATTCGCTGTAACCGCTTTTACTTTGTTGGTTCTCCCTGTGACAGGAACTCCTCTTGCCGGTAGTGAATCCAGCCAAATTCCTTTTGGTGTTACCTGCCGTACAATTCCGTAATGTTTAACCCCACCATGGCATTGTGCACATATAGGTTGACCAAAATATTGTAATGCGTATTGATGAGTAATAGGCATCTATTTCCCCCCTTTTTGTACCACTACCATCCTACGAAAGCACAGATTTTAAAGCGTTCAGCTTATGTGGATTTTTCTTGGAATCCAGGAAGAATAGGCCATTAGTGTCCGTGGTGATAACCCGTCGTTTCCACATATCGTGCAGCATGGTTTACTGAACGATTACAATGTCTAAAGGAAAATGAAATTACACACTCGTGGTTAGAGAAAGAATTAGACAAACGCAATCTTCGTGTAAAAGATGTGGCTTATGCGGTTCTGGGAGCTAATGGACATTTATATATTGATGCCTATGACGATCATAGTAAGTCCCCGATTGACAAAGAATAAAAGAGGCATGAGGGAATTTTATTATGGTTGAGCAAAAGAGTGAATTGAATTTTACGATGAATTTTTGGAATAACATAAGATCAGGGAATTCCTACACGGAGATTCCCTGATGCTTTACCCATCATGTGAATGAACGTTCCGTTTCAAAGGTCATTCTCTTTGACTGCGGGAATCTTCTCTATAAACCTGGAAATATCCTTTACCAGCCGGTCGGGCACTTCCACATTGGGCGAGTGGCCGATTCCGTCATAAAGGACCAGTTCGCTGCCTGCAATCGCATCACGGGTCCGTTCGATCATGTCCAGCGGAATCAGGGTATCCAGCACCCCATAGACGATGAGTGTGGGGATGGCAAGACCCGAAAGACGGGACCTGTAGTCGGCCTGGCCGAGGGATGTGTAATTGGACACAATGGTCGGACCCGCGATCATTGCATCGTCGACGATGGCTTCAAACAGTTCTCCCTGTGCGGCGGTGGGTACAACTGCCGACAGAGCCATCTTCATCAGATTGCGGTCGCGGATCATTTGCTCGATCAGAGGTTTTCGTTCTTCCGGCGTGACAAACCCCTCCGCCGGGGCCGGATTCACAAGCACCATTCCCTTCACTAGGCCGGGTTGGTTTACGGCCATATCCATCGCAATCGCTCCGCCCATCGAATGGCCCACTGCGATCACACTCTCATGCCCCAAGTGCTTGAGCAACGCCCTTACATCCTCCGAGTACCGGGGAACCGCATACCCGTCCCCCGGCTTGTCGCTCTTGCCGGCTCCCCTCAAATCCAGACGAATGACTGTATAGTTGTCAGCCAACAGCCCCCAAACCGGATCCCACCAGCGGCTCGACCCGACGTTGCCGTGAATCAGTACCAGCGCTGGAGTGCCAGTGCCTGCCGTATCATAATGAAGTTTGATTCCGTTCACCTGCGCGAAGGGCATCGCCATTCCCCCTGTTGGTCATGAATTTCTCACGGATGGTGCCGACAATCCCTTTTGGGAAGAACATAACGATCAAGATGTACAGGATTCCGAAGATGATCATCCATCTCTCGAAGATCGGATGAACCTTGGTCAAGGAAGTGAGCCAGTCCTGGGCAAACCGGATCACACCCGCTCCCAACACGGAGCCGATCAAAGTGCCGGCCCCGCCAATAATTGTAGCCAACAGCGCCTCGATTGTTTTATCAAGACCCAGGACGGAAGTATTCACAAAACGCTGGAACAGACCGAACATAACGCCTGCAAGAGTGGCAACTGCTCCGGAGATGACGATGGATACCACTTTAAAACCCAGTACGTTATAGCCTAATGACTCCACGCGTTGTTCATTCTCACGAATGGCCTGCAAGGTTTTCCCCAGCGGAGAATCCACCACACGCTTCAGGAACAGATACATGCAGACCAGGAAAAGCAGTGCGGCATAGTACATAACCGTACGGTCACGCAGGAATTCCGGAATCGAAAAACTCATCCCATCGTTTCCGCCTGTCACCCGGGTCCACTTCTCCGCCACAATAAACAGCAGTTCCGCAACTGCCAGCGTAATCATGGAAAAATAGACTTCCCTTACCCGAAGGGACAGGAATCCGATTGCCACCGACAGTAGAACCGAAATTATAAGTCCAATCAGAATCCCCGGAACCACCATGTTCGGATCATCCAGCTTGTCACTCATGATGGCAACAGAGTAAGCGCCAATTCCAAAAAACATGGCATGGCCGAACGATACAATCCCCGTATACCCGAGAAGCAGGTCATAACTCATGGCATAGACCGCGATAATAAAAATTTGAATCAATGTGGCCATAAAAGTCTTGGAACTTATCAAAGGCATCACAGCCAGTACGACAAGAAAAGCCAACAGAACCGCCCTATTGTTTAGAAATTTCAGCATCCCTTCACCTCCGCATCCCGAACAGGCCTTCCGGTTTCAGCATCAAAACAATGACCATCAAGGCCACGTTCACTGCCAGAGCTGCTTCCGGCCAGTAGTAACCCATAAAAGTTTGGGACAATCCCACCAGCAAACTGCCGACGAAAGCTCCCAGAAAGTTTCCTATGCCGCCGATAACAATCACAATGAATGCCAGCAGCTGATTCTGCAGCCCCAATTCCGGGAACAAAGAGCCAAAGGAAGGACCGTACATCACCCCGCCAAAAGAAGCCAGAGCCGCACCGAAAGCAAACACCATGGTAAATACTTTTCTTACATTGATACCCAATGCCTGCACCATTACGGGATCCTGTACGCCTGCGCGAATAATGATGCCGTATTTTGTGCGGGTAAGCATCCAATGAACTCCAAATACGATCAGCAGTCCCACCACAATGATAAAACCTTTATAGACGGGGAACGGCTGGTTGAGAATGGAAACCACCCCTTGCAGCAACTCCGGTTTTTCAAAGTTTTGGATGTTGGGGCCCCAGAAAACCTTCAACAATTCAGTCAATACCAGCATTAAGCCAAGCGTCAAAAGAATTTGAGCTATATGGTCCCCGTAGAAACGCTGCACGAAGAACCTTTCGACCAGGTATCCCAGCGCCACGCCGATAAACGTTCCCGCCAACAATCCAAGGGCGAAGCTGCCTGTCAGACCATACACGGTCCATCCCGAATAAGCCCCCCAGATAAAAATGGCCCCGTGCGCAAAGTTCAACACGCCCATGAATCCGAAGATCAGGGATAATCCCGCGGCGATCAGGAATATCAACATGCCCAAAGATATGCCGTTCAGAAACAGATTCACATGCAAATCCACCGCAACAACCTCCCTTCCCTTACACCGCAATCCCGAGATACTTCTTCTTCAACTCATCGTTTCTTTGCAGTTCTGCCATTGTGCCTTTATAGACCGTGTGACCGTCATCCAACAGGAAGACGTTATCACCGACTCCGCTGGCCATCAGGAAGTTCTGTTCCACCAGTACAATGGTCGTGTGCTCTTTCAGCTGGTTGATGGCTTCCATCACTTTCTCAACTATTATCGGAGCCAACCCTTTGCTGGGTTCGTCAATCAGCAGCAGGTGATTGTCATTGACGAATGCCCGGGCAATGGACAGCATCTGCTTTTGTCCGCCGCTCAGATTTCCGCCTTTTCTTTTCCACGCGATTTTCAGATCGGGGAACAGTTCCAATACCACATCCAACCTCTCCCGGGTGGAAGCGTCGTTTTTCCGTATGGCAAGCTTCATGTTCTCCTCAACCGTCAAATCGGAAAAAATCCCCTGATCCTCCGGGACATACCCGATTCCCCGGTTGGCTGCCAGGTGGGGAGCCAGGCCCTGAATTTCTTCTCCCCGAAAGATCACTCGCCCCTCTTTTGGCGGAGTAATCCCCATGATGGTTTTGAGGGTGGTGGTTTTTCCGGCCCCGTTTCTTCCTAAAACCACAGTGACAGATCCCTCTTCCACCTCAAGATTCACACCCTGCAGAATGTGATACTGTCCAATGAATGTCTGCAGGTTCTCAACCTTTAATAGAGTCTTCATAGAGACCTCCCAGATAAGCGGATTGCACCCTTTCATCGTTCATGATTTCGTCAGGGGTGCTGTCTGCAAGAAGTCTGCCGTTGAACAGAACGGCTATCGAATCTGACAAATCCAATACCATGTCAATCTTGTGCTCGATCAGAAGAATCGTATGTTCACCCGTTGCTTTCAGGGAACGGATCACTTCAATGATTGACGGCACTTCCTCCAGGGACATGCCGGCCGTCGGTTCGTCCAGCAGAATCAATTCCGGCCGGAGTGCCAGAAGAATCGCGATTTCCAGTTTTCGCTTGTCACCGTGCGACAAATTCTTGGCCAATTGTTCCGCTTTCGATGCCAGGTGAACTTGCTCCAGAAGCCTGGCCGCTTGCTCCTCGATCTGACTGAATTTTCGATAGTGGGATAACAAACGAAACGCAACACCGCTTTTTGCCTGAACTGCCACCCGGACGTTCTCCAGTACGGTCAAATTGGGAAACACGTTTGTAATTTGGAAAGACCGTCCGATCCCCAGACGTGTTCGTTCATGTACTGCGAATCCGGTAATGTCTGTCCCTTTAAAATGAACGGTCCCCGCTGTGGGTTTCAATTGCCCGCTGATCAGATTGAAAAAAGTGGTTTTTCCGGCGCCGTTGGGTCCTATAATGGATTTGAATGTCCGGGGTTCCAACCGGAAGTCCACCCGGTTGACGGCGACGTGACCGCCGAATTGAATGGTGAGACCCTTTGTCTGCAACATGGTCTCGGACATGGAATTCCCTCCTTTGGCAAAGATGCCCTGCCAAGGCAGGGCATCCGACCAGGTATTCAGAACTTATTTCACTGTTATGGGCGGTGCGGTTTCCTCCGGCGAGAGCTCTTTGATCAGCTCCGGCACCAGTTCTCCGTCTTTTTTCTTCAGTTTCACAATATACATCGGCTGCAGAGCCTGATGGTCTTCCTTACGGAATGTGTATTCGCCTTTGGCTGCCCGGAACTTGAATCCTTCAAGAGCTGCCGCAATCTTGTCTCCGTCCGTGGAACCCGCTTTTTTGATACCCTCCACGATGGCAATTCCAGCCGCGAATCCACCAGCGGTGAAGAGGTCAGGCACCGTACCGTATTCCTTCTTATGATTCTCTACCAGCCAGTCGTTTTCCTTGGTCTTGGGCAGGGTGTAGTGATAGGTGTTGAATCCAACCATTCCTTCGGCACCGTCACCCATTGACTTGATTCCCGCGAGATCCGGGATACCGGTATAAACCGTCATCTTTTGATATACTCCCAGTTCGTTGATTTGCTTGAACAGGGGGGTTGCTCCCGCCCAGGTGATCAGCAGAACCTTGGCATTGGACTGAATGGCCCTTTGCAGGTAGGGAGTGAAGTCCTGGGTCGTTGCCGGAGCAAAGTCCTCTTTTACGATTTGGCCGCCCAATTTTTCAATGGCAGCCCTTGCCGCAGCCGCGCTCGATTTGCCGAACGCATTGTCGGGCGCAATGTGATAGAAGGTTTTCCCAAGGTTCTCCACCGCATACTTGGCTCCCGCAGCCCAGTCCTGTCCGGTGTTGCGGCCGGTACGGAACACGTATTTATGGAATTGCGCTCCGGTCAGGTCATCTGCTGTTGCCGGATCGATCATGAAGATCTTTTTGTTTTCCTTTGCCAAATCGGTGATGGCCAGGGCCACCGGAGATGACGCGGTTCCCTGCAGGATGTCAACCTTGTCTTCTTCCAGAAGCTTTCGGGCTTTGTTCTTGCCTTCTTCCGGTTTAAACTGGTCGTCTTCTTCAATGATTTCAATCTTTCGGCCCAGAACTTCATTGGTTCCGCCCGTTGCATATTTGATGCCGAGTTTCAAGCCGTTGAGCTCCTGTTTTCCATAGGCTTCCAACGGGCCGGTTTTTGAGGTTACCACCCCGATTTTGATTGGGGTCTTCGTTTCCTTGCCTCCGGTTTCTTTGCCGCCTGTTTCCGTGGAGTTGCCGCAAGCGGATGCCATCAGCAGCGATGCGGAAAGCACAGAAACAAGTCCGATTCTTCCGAACCTCCTGGTTTGCATTCGGTACTACCCCCTTGTTATAGTAATCTATCGAAGATTTGTGACAATTCTACCGTGCGTTCGTTACACGGGAGTTACAAAGGATTCCCTACCCCATTGGATCACCGTTGCAGCCCATGTGTAGCCTGTACCGGCACTGACTGTTACGACCAGATCCCCTCCTTTCAGTCTTCCTTGCTGTTTGGCAAAATGCAGCCCAATGCAAGGATCCAGAGCGGACATGTGACCATGATGATCCAGATAAACCGCCTGCTCTTCCTTAAGGCCAAGTCCGTCCAACATTTCATGGAACATGGATTTCTTCGTGTGCAGCGGCAGAAGCAAATCAATGTCCTCTACCCGGTGGCCGCTGTTCGCCACCGCCTTCTTCACAACCCGGATGAAATTGGGCACCGAAACGGGATCCAGTCTGACTTTCATGTCGGCCGGGTCGGCCACGTCGATATAGTGAAGCCTGTCGCGAACCGTTTGTTCGGATGCGGGGAGGACCGATCCGCCGGCCGGAACTTTTACGTCATTGTGAAAAGAACCATCCGTGATGAAACAGGATCCCAAGATCTGATTGGTCAAATTCCCGCGCCTGACCAAAGCTGCCGCTCCCCCGTCGGCAAAGTTGAACATAAACCGGGAACGCGGATTCTGATAATCGATGATATGGGATTCTTTGCACCCGCCGACGAGAAGGATGTTTTCGATGGATGCATCGGCGGTCAGCATATCTTTTGCCACTTTCAAAGCCATCGGGAAGCACGAACTGACATTCATCATTTCAAACGCGTAAGCGTTTTTGGCGCCCAGCTCATGCTGGATTTTGGGAGCGCTTGACCATACAGGATAATCCTTATGCGGGCTCCCGAAATAAATGACCACATCAATCGAAAGCGGATCCACTTCCTTCAGAATGGCGCGCCCTGCTGCAATGGCCATGTCGGAAGCGTGCATGGTGGAATCGGAAACATGTTTTTGCACAAGACCGAATTTGTCCCGTATCACATCCGCCGGGATTCCCGTTTTTTCGGCCAATGCGTCTGCGGTCTCCACCTGCGGGGGAAAAAATACACCCGTTGCTGCAATTCCGATTGCGGTCTGTCTTTGCACCGTTTGTTGATTCACATGAACTCCCCCTTATGATGGAATCCCATATTGCTTTTTGAGGGAAGCCTTGTCGATTTTGCCCGTGGCATTTTTCGGTAAAGCGCTTACACAGATGACCTGTTTGGGACACTTGTACTTTGCAAGTCTCCTGATGCAATAGTCGATCAATTCCCGTTCTGTCAGTTGGACCCCCTCTTTCGGGACCACAATGGCAACGGGCACTTCTCCCCATTTTTCATCCCGTTTGCCAATTACAGCCGCCTCCTCCACGGAAGGATGCTGAGCGAAAACTTGCTCGACTTCCAGAGGATAGATATTTTCACCGCCGGAGATGATCAAGTCTTTCTTGCGTCCTGCGATATAGACAAAACCCTCCTGGTCCATCTTCACCAGATCCCCCGTATGGAGCCACCCGTCAGAGAAACTTCCGGCGGTTGCTTCCGGCAGATTCCAATACTCCTTCAGGACATTGGGGCCTTTCACCAGGAGTTCTCCAACCTCTCCTGTTGGAACATCGGTTCCTCCGTCGTCGACAATCCGAATGTCGCAGAACATGGCCGGTTTTCCAATAGAGCCAATTTTCCGACGAAAGTCTTCCCGGGAGAGCATAAACACGGTCGGGGAAGTCTCAGTCATGCCGTACCCCTGACCGAAAGGAATTCCATGTTCCAGATAAAATCGGATCAATTCATGCGGACAGGGTGCTCCTCCGCTATAGAACCAGCGAATGGATGAAAAGTCGGTCGATGCAAACCGGTCGCTCTTGCGAATGGCGTCATGGATGGTGGGCACCCCCATCACAATGGTGATCTTTTCCGTTTCAATCAACGACAGGGCTTGATTCGGATCGAATCTGTCGGGTACAATCACCGTCCCGCCTGCGAGCAGGGCAGGAAAGGCAAACAAACCGATTCCGCCGATATGAAACAGCGGCAGCAGGGTCAAAATCCGGTCATTTGAAGTGATGTCAATGGCCAGAATATTGTTAATAGCGTTCCAATACATGTTTTCCTGGGTAAGAACAGCCCCTTTGGGACGGCCTGTGGTTCCTGACGTATAGCAGATGATGTAAGGAGTCTCCCCATTGATGTTGGAAGCGATTGGGTGCAAACTGCCGTCAGCCGCCGGGGAATCCATGTTCGCTGCGTCTGCCGGAAGTTGATCGACTTGCACGAGATGATGGAACTTGCATGTTTCTTGTAAAATGCGGGCCGTCTGCCAGAAGTCCCGACTGGCAATTACAACCGAGGTCCCACTGTCTGTCACCTGGTAAGCAAGTTCTTGTTCCGTCAGCCGGATATTTAACGGGACTGCCATGGCCCCCAGTTTGGCAATGGCAAACAATATTTCAATATATTCGATGCTGTTCCCCGACAGGATCGCGACCCGGTCGCCTGGGGCCACACCATAAGAATTTCGGAGAGTCAGGGCGATGCGGGTGATTTCTTCCGCCATTTCCCGGTAAGTGACTCGTCGCGCCTCTCCGGCCAAAGCTGTCCGATCCGGTGTGATCGATGCCCTCTTGTCGATCCAGTAAGCGATGCCTTGCATGTTGCCTCCCCCTCCCTTTACGGTTTGCTGGTTTTGCTTAGTCCTCCGAAAATCAAACTTGCCATGTCTTCAAGAACCCGTTCCGGCACCTCTTGATCTTCCCAGTAAACCCAGCGCATGCCTATGAATTGGCTGATTCCCATCAGGCAATAGGCCACCGTTTCAGGATCCAGTTCCTTGAATTCCCCATTTGCCATCGCTTCCTGCAACCCCTTGACATAGCCGCTTGCCAGCCGGTCATAGTACCATCGGTACAGTTGTTCATCCACCAGGACCGCCTGTTGCACGATGCTGTAGAGATTGCGATGATTCTTCACCCACTTGAAAAAAGTACGGAATCCGATTAATTGGGCTTCCCTGGCATTGGTTGCCTTGGCCGCTTCCATCCGGATCTCTTTCCGGAAGTCACTGCTTAACTGTTTGATCAATTCTTCAAAGATCATCTGCTTGGATGAGAAATAGTTGTAAAAAGTCCCCTGCGCGACATTGGCTTTCTGGGTAATGTCCACGACGGAAGCGTTAAAGTATCCTTGCGTTCCAAAAATCTCCTCTGCCGCTTGCAGCAGCTTTTGTCTGGTCTTTTGCCCTTTCTTGGTCAGAGGCAGCTGAGCGCTTTCTTCCGCAAGCACTATTTCTGACATATGAATCACCTCTCAGTTTTAGAATATATATAATTGTCTGATAATGTAAAGAAAAATTTTTCGACAAAGAAAAAAGCCCGAAGAAATGAGTTCCCCTGGCTTTGACTTCTTATTTTTAACCCCAGCGAATGGCACATGCGTCCCAGGCGTATCCAATGCCGGCGCTGACAAACACCACAAGGTCCCCGGGTTTGATCCGGCCGGTTGCCACTCCAAGCTCCAGCGACAGAACCTGATCGCATTGACCGATATGTCCGTACTCCGACAGGTAATAGGATTGTTCTTCCGAAAGCCCCAACCGGTTCAGGACATAGTCATGGGCCGATCGCTTCATGTGAAGAATGGCAAGGTACTTGATGTCCCCGACGCTGTACCCGCTCTTCTCAACAGCCCGCTCGATCACCTTGATGAAATTGTCCATCGACTTCTGCTCAAGCCGTTGTTTCATCCCTTCCGGATCCAACACATCCAGGTAGTTGAGCCGCTGCTCGATGGCTTCGGGTGTGATCGGGTGTTTGGTCCCGCCGGCCACAACCACCACGTCCTCGGAGAAATCCCCGTCCGTAATAATGTGGCTGGCCAACAGCCGGTTGTGCTCATGGTCCTTCTTCAGAACCACGGCCGCCCCTCCCGCCGCCAGATTGTACATAAAGCGGGTTCTGGGGTTGGTGTAATCAATGCAATCGCTGTTCCGATAACCCCCAGCCAAGAGAACCGTCCGGATCTCCGGGTCGGCAAGCATCATGTCTTTTGCCACTTTCATGGCCATGACCATTGTGCCGCATCGCTGCTGCACGTCAAATGCCCACGCATTGACGGCCCCGACGGCTTTCTGCAGTTTGATCCCCGCCGTCCAGAGCGGATATTCCTTGTGCTCCTCACCAATATAGATCACGAGGTCAATGGAAGATGGATCCACATTGCCCTTCCGCAACGCCTTCTCCGCCGCCAAAATCCCCATCTGGCAAGTGTGGTCATCCGGACCGGGCAGGGTTTTGCGCAGAATCCCCATCTTTGTCTCGACGACTTCCCTGGGAAGTCCGCTTTTTTCGGCAATCTCCGCTCCGGTTTCAAATCTTTCGGGAATGTATACGCCCGTGCTCACAATCCCAATCGTTGTCATGCACATAACTCCTTAAAACAGGATGTTTTATCCCGCGTTGGTGCCATAGACGGCACCGTTCTTAGCGGGGTATCCTCCCCATCTTAGCCGGAAGGGGTTACAAAAGAGTTACGCGTTCTGCGAACAAGCTGGTGATACAGTTTGGTGGTCTGCGGCATCGGGGATAATCCCAAATGGTCTTCCATTTGTGTAACACACCTTTTATAAGTGGAGATGACCAGACTGCGGTTGCCCAACAACTGATAGCAGGACATCAAAATCTGATAAGCCGCCTCCCAGCAGGGATCCGTTGCAAGAATGCGTTCGCAGCACGCAATCGCGTCGTTTAACGCACCCTGCACCTGATGGATGCGGGCCATTTTTTCCAGTACCCGAAGATACAGGTTGCGCAATCGTACCCTTTCGTCCGCACACCAATCCTGGTATGGATAATCCTGCAAGAAATCCCCTTTATACAGGGATATGGCCGCTTTCAGTTCCTCTACCGTCTCCCTTGAATCATCGGCCCCCGGCAGCGAATCTTTCTCTGCGGATGCAAGCCCTTTCTCCGCCCGGATTTCAAACTCGTCGCGATCAATCCAAACAATCGCGCCGGAAAGGAGCCGGTACGACGAATCGACACGTTCAATGTAAAAAGAATCGGCCCTCGCCTCCCGGTCCGGTTCAATTGCGGCAAACAGGGCGTTTAACGCAACCTTGAAATCCCGGGTGGCCGTTTTTTCATCCGCCCCGGGCCAAAGCAGCTCAAAAATTTCATCCCGGTGCAGGAATTGCCCCGATCGGGTCACAAACAGTTGGAACAGCTGGCGGGATTTCTCCCGCTTCCACTCTTTTCGTCCCACCTCATCCATTCCCCGGAATACGGCAAACTTGCCTAATGTAAAGATTCTGAGAGTATGTCCCGGATGTTTCTGTATCCCCTTGCATCCGATCCGGCCAAGCAGTTTGTCGGCGGTTTCCAATTGCAATGCATCGCGGGCCAGAATCAGCGTCGGCACAAGAATCTGCAGGTCATTCGGACCGAACAGGGTTCTTTTTGCCACCAGATAGTCGTATCCCTCTTCCTCGATCGCCCGCAAAAAGAGAGGCGTCACACGGCCAAATTCTTCCGTCTGTCCGGTCCTTTCATAAATGACAGCCAGCCACATCCGGACGTTTGCAAGCAAAAACCGGTCGCCGCAATCGAGAAACCCTTTTTCGGCTTGCAGCAACCATGCCAGGGCTTCTTCATGCTGCCCCCAAATAGCGCAAACCAATCCAAGCGACAGGCGTATCATATTGGCACACCACATGTCGTGAACCGACAGCGCCAGCTCCAAACCGGTTCTCCCGTACCGGTCCGCCTGTTCCAATTCCCCAAGCAATCCGGACGTGATGCAGAGCCCCATCAGCGCCTCCACTTTACCCCGTTCCACATTCAAACTTTCGCTCATTTCGATCGAACGGCGGTAGGATGTCTGTGCCTCCTCCAACCTTCCGGAAAGCGCTTGCGCGTGGCCCAGCCTCATGTAACCGACTGCCTCGACAAACGGGGACTGCAGCTGGCGGCCAATCCGAATGCCCTGTTCCGCATTGGACTGGCTTGCAGCAACATCCCCCATAAACGCTTGTATCAGAGACAAAAGCAGGTGTTTTTCACGGTGCGATTTGGCGATCCGTTTCGGATGAGGGCCCGGTTGTTTTTGTTCTTCCTCAATAATTTGCAAAGTCATTTCAAGAGCGGAAGCAAGTCTTCCCGTTCGCAAATGGATTCGGATGTCCAATTCGTCTTTGGGAGTCCCTGGGTCCAGCTGATCCGCACGCTTTTGCATTTCCTCCGCCTCTTGCAGGCGTCCGCTGTTCGTGTGGTTCTCCGCCAGCAATCGGAGCACTTTCGCAGTTTCCTGCGGATGGTCGTCACCCAGCACTTTGACCGCTTTTTCCAGCCAATGATTGGCCTTGAGCGGTTGGATCGTATCCAAAAACAATTGTGCCTGACCGCGGTAGACCAGACTGCGGCCCAACACATTGCCCTGTTGGATAAACCCTCCCTCAGCAAGGGTGTACCAATGACCCGCCCCGGAGAAGCGGGAGGAGACCCGGTCAATTTCGCCTCGCCAAAACAGCAGCTGCGGGTGATTCTGCAGCACTTCGCTCGAGAGCCGGTCAATCCAGCTTCGCAGCAACTCCAACCTGCCGTTTTGCAAAAAATCGATTCCCCATTCCAAAAGCAGGCTGACCACCTCATCCCACATCCCGGCTTCGTAATAATGATGCAGGGTGAGTTCGATATCGCCTTTTTCCAAATAATAACCGGCTGCCTTCCGATGGAGGGAACGCCATTGTTCTTCCCTGCCATTCAGCAAAAAGTGTGTCAGCAAAAACTGCCGAAACAACCGGTGATACCGGTAGTGTCCGTGTCCCAACCCGGCAACAAACAGCCCGTCCCGTTCCAGTTGGACAAGGAGTTGGGCAGAATCGCCCCGGTCCGTTAAAAAATCACAGATGTCGGGTTCGAGTCGTTCAAGAATACAGCTGTGAAACAGGAATTGTTGGATCTCCTCCGGCTGCCGGTCAAATACCTCCTCAGCCAGATAATGAAACAATTGTCGCCCCGTTTCCGGCTGCGCCTTCCACAACTGAGTCAATTCAATCCCTTTTTCAAGCCCTTTCCAAATCATTTGCAGAGCAATGATCCAGCCTTCCGTTTGTTCCTGCAAATCCTTCAGTTGATCCTCGCTGAGAGTGATCCCGTATTGCTCTTCAAACAGTTCCGCGATTTCTTCTGCAGTAAACCGCAGATCCTGTTTGGTAACAGCCAACAAATCGAATGTCGACTGCAACCGCCGTACGGATGGATAATCCAGTCCTCTGCGGGTTCCGATCACCAGATGAACGTGGGGAGGCAGGTACCGGATCAGCATTTCCACTATTGTTTGGATACCTTCAGCATCGGCTACGGTATGCAGATCATCGAGAACCAGAATCGAAGGGTCCGGCGCGTACTCCGCCAAGTCATTCAACAACATGGTCATGCATCGTTGAATTACGGACACGGTGGAATCCAACTCTTTCAACAACCGCAGGGATCTGTCCCCGATCCGGGAGTCGACCGTTTTTAAAGAGTGGATCAAATAGAACAAAAATTGGAGAGTGTCCCGTTCTCCCTCTTCCACCGTATACCAGGCAACATGATCAAAATGGGAGCATATATGGGAAACCAGCGCTGTACTTTTGCCGTAGCCCGCTTCCGCCTGAACCAGGGTTACCGGATAATCGATCACCTGCAGGAACAATTCATCCAGCCGGTCACGATACAAGTACTGTGATTTCACGCGGGGAGGCGCGAGTTTTGCGGTAAGAACATGGTGCTGGTTTTTCAATTGGCATCCCCCCATCCCATCCGGTCTTTTTCTTTCATTTTATCAAAACATTTGCATATTTTTATAAACAAAAAAGACCGCATTATTTAAAAACGGTCTCTTTCCCGAAATAATTGTTCAGAACATGCTGGCGATACCCCTACAAGTTCTTATAGACTCCCATGCCGCTGACGCGGCACCATCAGATGATGAAAATAGTCTAAGTTTTGTATAATCTTCTTACGGCTGGCGAAGGGAGGTCGTATT
>NZ_BDUF01000021.1 GCF_002335525.1 Effusibacillus lacus | reverse complement strand
GTGGACACCCTTGTCGTAAGCTAATGGCTACTGTTGCCTTCACCACTCGGGACTTGCACCCTATAGACAACGCCCATGCCGGGCGCACATAAAAAGCGCCTTTTCAAAAGGAAAAGGCACAACATGTCAAAATGTAATGCCTTATCTCTCAGGGTTTCAACCTGCAGGAGTTAGCACCTTACCGGGTGTCGGTAGGTTGCTGGACGTCATAGGGCCAGTCCCTCAGTCAGCTCTTGATAAGGAAATCTTAGTTATGTAAATGGTAAACTAGATAATATCTTATTTCATGTGTCGAATCCTGTCAATAGAATTTAGCAAACTATACCATACCCTCCTGCAAAGAGGGTGAGTTTGTGTTTGTCCAATTGTGCGAAAAAGTTCATAATTTTCAGTTGTTTAAAAGGTTATAGTTTTAGAAGTAAGGAATCTTTGAATAAACTGCTAATCTAGTGCCAAGGGGGCTACAAATTGAAGATCCCACAATTGCAAATTGCTCACATGAAACCCAGAGTCCCAATTCTACAAGGCGGGATGGGGGTCCGAATTTCAATGAGCGGGCTGGCTGGCGCAGTAGCCAATGCCGGTGGAATCGGAATCATATCCGGGACAGGCATTCCGATTGAAGAACTGCAGGCTCACATCCGCAAAGCCCGTGAAATTACCAAAGGTATTGGGTATATTGGTGTCAATGTGCTGTTTGCCATGAATGATTTTGCCAGGACCATCAAGGCGGCCATGCAGGAAAAAGTGGATTTTATCATATCGGGAGCCGGATTTTCCCGCGATATGTACGGATGGGGGCGTGAGTACGGCGTTCCTGTCATCTCTATTGTATCCTCAGCCAAACTGGCAAGCTTGGCCGAAAAATTGGGTGCATCGGCCGTTGTGGTGGAAGGGTTTGAAGCCGGGGGTCACCTGGGAACGGACAGGCCTCTTTTTGACATCCTTCCTGAAGTCGTTGAAGCTGTCAATATCCCGGTCATCGCAGCCGGAGGCATTTTGACCGGACGGGATGTGGCAAAAGCCATGAGGATGGGCGCTGCCGGTGTGCAAATGGGGACCCGGTTTGTTGCAAGTGTGGAGTGTGATGCGCCCGAAACTTTCAAGCAAAAATATGTGGATGCGAAAGAGGGTGACACCGTTCTTGTCAAAACAACAGTTGGCTTACAGGGCCGGGCAATTCGAAACCGGTTTACGGACGCCATCTCCGGGGATAACAAGCTTAAGATCGAGAAATGTCACGATTGCCTGAAATCCTGTTCCTATCGTTTTTGTACATTGGACTCGCTGTTAAAATCGGCAGGCGGCGATGTGGATAACGGCCTGGTATTTGCCGGCGCCCGGGTGCACGAGATTACCAGCATTCAGCCGGTGCAAACCATAATTGATGACATTATGAAAGAATACAGGGAAGACATTTCAGCAGACTGAGTTTAATTGAAACCCGCCTGCTTTGGAAAGCAGGCGGGTTTCCCATGCTTTCGATCCAAATCCCCTGCCGTTTATCCCCCAGTCAACGGAACCAGCAGAACCACCAGATCTCCCTGCGTCAGAACATCATCCGCTTTTGCTATTCGATCGTTAATGGCAACGAGCACATCACGATCCCATTCCAACTTCAATTGCTGCAGCAGTTCGAATATTGTGGTTCCTTCCCCAATTTGATGTTCACCGTTCAACTCCTGCATCCAGGGGATAAACGATTGGATGGTGATCCTCATTTGTAACCTTCCACTCCGATGGCCAGCATTTCCTCTTCGTTTACATCAAACAGGGTTCCGCTTGCCTCGTTCACTTCATGGTAGAAATGTTCCGGCAACCGGTCATCCGCCTGGGTGAATCCGGCGGCACGGTTAAATGCATGTTCAATGCGCAGAGTTTCCTTCGCCATGTCGTACAGTTCCTGTTCTTTCACATCTGTTCCGACATAGGCTGACACGATCTCGGCAATGCCGCTCCATCTTCCTGCGATGGCGGAAGCGCTGAAGAAACAAAGGCCTAAACTGTCAAACAAAACAGCCGCTTCCTGCGCCTTGATTGACAGTTCCACCTGTCCTTCCGGCTTGTGATGGTCAATCTGGGCCCGGATCGTTTGGCCGGCTGTGTGGTCGGCTCCCATGGGTGACGTTGCGTAGGTGACCCCCAAGCCTTTAATGGCACGTGGATCATAAGCGGGCATTGCCTGCCCTTTGACTGTCGGAACACGATAAACACCGTACACCCGGCCGGCCACTGATGCCCCGGAGCCGACAATTCGGCCGATTGGCGTTCCGGCGTTGAGTTCCTCCAGCAATTTCCTGGCCCCTTCGAAATCTCCAAAGGGCAGTACTCCAGCTTCCATCAGAACTCCTATCACCGCTCCGGTTTCAATCGTATCCACTCCATATTCGTTGCAAAGACGGTTCAGTTCGGCAATATGGTCAAGGTGGGCAATGCCAAGATTGGACCCCAACAGGCCGATATTTTCATATTCGATTGGAGTCGTTACAGTGGCCCCTGTTTGATCCGGATAAATGTTGGAACACCGTATGATGCATCCCGGCATGCAGGCGTGTGTCGGCGTTCCTTCCCCGCCGCGTTCCAGAATGGTTTCGCGCAGCTTTTCGCCACTGATTTCTTCATACTTGTCGAAACTTCCCGTCTTGAAGTTGAATGTCGGGAGCGCCCCCAGCTTGTTCGTCGTACGGACAAGCGCTGCAGTTCCGTATTCGGGGAATACCTTGGCTGTAGCAGGGGTTTCCTGCAGCCACTCGGTATATTTTTTGACTGCCGCGCGAAATTGTTCCGGCTTTTGGGGTCGCAACCTGTCTATGCCAGCGTCATCAAGGACGATAGCTTTGATCCCTTTGGCCCCTGCTACGGCACCCAATCCGCCGCGACCGCAGAAGCGGGTTGGCGAACCGTCTTTGTCTTTAATCGCAATACCCGCCAAATTCATTCGCATTTCGCCAGAAGTGCCGATTACGTAATAACTGATGTGGGACCCGTATTTGTCTTCGAGCAAACGGGCGGTTTCGCCAAGAGGTTTTCCGCACACCCAGTCGGCCGGTTCAAAACGAACTCCGTCTTTTGAAATGTGAATGATCTGCAAATCGTCACGAACACCTTCAAAGACAATGGCGCGATATCCCAACTTCCCCTGTTTGATGCCCGCCGTTCCTCCGGAATTGCTTTCTTTGATCCCTCCCGTCAACGGACTTTTCCCTCCGACCGAAACGCGTTCCGCGCTGGATGCCAACGAACCTGTCAGAACACCGTTTGCAAACACCAGTTTATTGTAAGGTCCGAGTGGATGAACTGTACCTCCCACTTCGTCATGGATGATTCTTGAAGTAAGAGCCCGTCCTCCCAAAGCTGCATATTCCGTTTTCAGTCCTTCTTCCCGCCAACTCAAGTCGGTCATTGAAATCCGCAAGATTTTCAAATGGATCATCCTTTCCGGTTTTTCGGACTGCCGCAACTACATCTACCATTCATATTATAGTAAGAATAGTAAAGCAAATCGATGAATTTTCCAACAATAATCCATCCATTTACATTCCGAACGTCTATTCGTACAATAGAAGAAGGTGATGATCATGCAAGTGAAGCTCAATATGGAGCAACTGCTCAAGCAGTTCCAACAAGAGGAACGCATAAAGCAAAATATTGTTCATTGGGCAACGATTCCACCCCGCGAAGCCCGGACAGTCCCCTTCCCTTCCGAAATGGACGAGCGTATTCGGGACGCTCTCGTCAAACGGGGAATCAACTCTTTATATACTCACCAGGAAACATCCTTTCGCCATATTTGGGATGGCAGGAATATTGTGGCGGTAACTCCCACCGCTTCGGGCAAAAGCATGTGCTATCATCTGCCGGTTCTGCAAACATTGTCGGAAGATCCGCAGGCACGGGCCCTTTACCTGTTTCCGACCAAAGCGCTGGCGCAGGATCAGAAAAGTGAATTGATCGAGCTCATAACCGATATGGGGCTTCCCATCAAGTCGGAAACCTATGATGGGGATACTCCCGCCAACATCCGTCAGATGATACGGAAAGCCGGCAATATCGTGATCACCAACCCGGATATGCTTCACTCGGCGATCCTCCCCCATCACACCAAATGGGTCTCTTTCTTTGAACATCTGAAATACATAGTGATCGACGAACTTCATACCTATCGCGGCGTGTTTGGAAGCCATGTGGCGAATGTCATCCGCCGGTTGAAAAGGATCTGTGCATTCTACGGAAGCCGGCCGCAATTTATTTGCACTTCGGCAACCATCGCCAATCCAAAGGAACTGGCGGAACAATTGACGGAAGAACCTGTGGAACTGGTCAATAACAACGGAGCTCCCACCGGAAAGAAACATTTTATCTTCTATAATCCGCCGGTGGTCAATAAACAACTGAACATTCGGCGAAGTGCCACCCTGGAGGCGCGGGATCTAACGGAGAGGTTCCTATCCAATGGAATCCAAACCATTCTGTTTGCCCGCAGCCGCATTCGTGTAGAAATACTCTTAAAGTATCTGCAGGAAACGATCAAGAAGAAACTGGGACCCAAAACCATTCAGGGGTATCGAGGCGGTTATCTTCCCAGCCAGCGCAGAGAGATTGAACGTGGCTTGCGGCGAGGTGACATCATGGGGGTTGTAAGCACCAATGCGCTTGAATTGGGTGTGGATATCGGGCAGCTCCAGGCTTGCGTGATCACCGGTTACCCCGGTTCCGTAGCCAGTACGTGGCAGCAAGCAGGGCGTGCCGGCCGGCGTCAAGGAGAATCGGTTGTCGTGCTCGTAGGAAGCTCCTCCCCATTGGACCAATATGTTATTCAGCACCCGGAATACTTCTTTGACCGGAGCCCCGAATCCGCCCGGATCAATCCGGACAATCTGATTATACTGGTTGATCACATCAAGTGTGCTGCCTATGAATTGCCTTTTAAACAAGGGGATCGGTTCGGCAAGGCTGAAATTACGGAGATTCTGGAGTTCCTTACGGAAGAACAGATTCTGCACCATTCCAAGGGCAAATGGTTTTGGATGAATGACTCCTTCCCTGCCCACAACATCAGTCTTCGATCCGCATCCCAGGAGAATGTGGTCATTATTGATATCACCGAGCGCGGAAATGAAAGAGTCATCGGGGAAATGGACCGGTTCAGTTCCCTCACCCTGCTGCATGAGGAAGCGATCTACCTGCACCAGGGCATCCAATACCAGGTGGAAAAGCTGGATTATGAGGAAAAGAAAGCCTATGTGCGCGAAGTGCAGGTCGACTACTATACGGACGCCAACCTGGCGGTGCAACTGAAAGTTTTGACGGAAGATGAGAACCGCCGCTTCCAGCAGACGGAATTTGCTTATGGTGAGGTGTCGGTTCACGCCATGGCTACGATTTTCAAGAAAATCAAATTTGAAACCCATGAAAACATCGGTTCCGGTCCCATTCATCTCCCGGAAGAAGAACTGCATACCAACGCCGCTTGGATCAGTTTCCCCGAGGAACTGTTCGACTCCATTGGGAAAGAAGAAGTGGAACGGGGATTGGTCGGGCTGGCTCACGTTCTCCGCCATGTCGCTCCCCTGTTTGTGATGTGTGATCCCATGGATTTGCACGTGGTGCCGCAACGGAAGGCGGTTCACTCGGGGCAGCCGACCATTTTTTTATACGATCGCTATCCTGGAGGAATTGGGTTGAGCGAGCAAGTTTTCAAAGAAATGGAGACCATCCTCACACAAGCGGAGGGCGTCATCAGTTCCTGTCCTTGTGAATCCGGATGCCCCTCCTGTATCGGGACATCGGAAGAAGACGGCAAAGAATTGGCGCTATCCTTGCTGAGAGTCGCTCAGGGAGTGAGCCCCTATGTCTCTTAGGGACAAATTGAACCGGTTCAGGTCCCACCTGACTTCAGAACTGCCGATATCCCCTATCCAATTATCTGTTGAAGTTCCTTTTCTCGAAAAGTGGGCCGACCTGCAGGCGAGTCCCTATGGATCCGAAGATGAATATGTAATGGTAAGGGAAGTTCGGTATCCGATTACCCGGCGGCATGGGAGATATACCTTCCATCAACTGCATGAAGTAATGGATGCATGGAAGCAATCAGGTGCAAGTCACCCTTTGTCTTCTGCACAGCGAAATTCAGAAGAACTGCTGTTTTTCGATACGGAGACAACAGGATTGCACGGAGGTGTGGGAAACACCGTCTTCCTCTTGGGTTATAGTCGCATTGAAGAGGATTCAGTCGTAGTTCGGCAGCATTTTCTGGCGGCTCCTCATGCCGAGGCTACTCTCTATCAATCCTTTCTGACAGATGTGAAAGAGTCGAAGCATCTTGTCACGTTTAATGGCAAAGCTTTTGATTGGCCGCAGGTTCGAACAAGGCATACACTGCTCCGGGACTCTGTCCCCCACCTTCCTGCTTTTGGCCACTACGACCTGTTGCATGGAGCGAGAAGGCTGTGGAAACGGGAATTGGAGTCCTGCCGGTTGTCCATTATCGAACTGGAAAAATTGGGCATCCAACGACATGGTGATGTTCCTGGATACATGGCACCGATTCTGTACTTTGACTATCTTAAGAGCAGAGATCCTGAAGTGGTTCAAGGAGTCTTGCACCACAACGAAATGGACGTCCTGTCGCTGATCACTTTGTATATCCATATCTCGAAACTCCTGCTGGAACATGACAATGAGGCGGTTACCCATGAGGAACGTTTTGAGATTGCCCGCTGGTACGAAATGTTGGGGGAAGATGAACTCGCCCTGCAGAGATATCGAACTATTGCCGACAGTCAACACCCTCTTAGAGGGAATGCCAAAATCGCTCTGGGTCATCAATACAAGCGATTGAAGGATTGGGACAAGGCTTTGGAAGCGTGGGAAGAATTCATTAACGAATCAGATCGCATTCCGGAAGAGATTTCTATCGAAGTTGCCAAAATCTACGAACACCAAGTCAAGGACTACGAGAAAGCGCTCCATTATACTCTTCAGGCTTACGAGACCTGGAAACTTAAAAGAAGCCTGCTTCGAACCAGCTCCCAAACGGAACTGGCAACCTACCGAAAAAGAATCGAACGGCTGCACGCTAAAATAAAAAGATAGTATCTGCCTGATTTGAGGCGGATACTATCTTTGCGTTGGCTCACAGTATTTGAATATACTTCCAGAACAGAGCAAGCCCTGCCTCTCTTGCCTACTTGCGGCTCTCAAGCCGCTCCAGTGTTAAAACAATAACGTTCTGACTATTCGTTTTGGGAATGTTTAAGGAACTGGAGACCATAATGGAGGTTTTTTTTGCGGTGATATAACACTATATCATATAATTAAAGATTCCGCAACTCCTCCTGTTTATGTCCGAAACCTGAAGGGTTTGTTTTTAAGGGAATGTAATGCTGATTTTTTCCAGGAGACCAGTGCTCTATCCTCTGAGCTATAGACTCTTTCTGGAGGCGCCACCCGGATTTGAACCGGGGAATAAAGGTTTTGCAGACCTCTGCCTTACCGCTTGGCTATGGCGCCATATCTGGTGGCTCGGGACGGAATCGAACCGCCGACACGAGGATTTTCAGTCCTCTGCTCTACCGACTGAGCTACCGAGCCAAACTGGTCGGAATGCAGGGATTTGAACCCTGGACCTCACGCTCCCGAAGCGTGCGCGCTACCAAGCTGCGCTACATTCCGTTCGGTCACAACATAGTCTTGGAATACACGCTTGGTTACGTTAAGTGTAAGCCTCAGATTGTGAATTGGTGCCGGAGGTGGGACTCGAACCCACAAAATCACGATTTTGAGTCGTGCACGTATGCCAATTCCATCACTCCGGCGTTTCTAA
The DNA here is from genome assembly GCF_002335525.1 of Effusibacillus lacus. Classification (NCBI taxonomy): domain Bacteria; kingdom Bacillati; phylum Bacillota; class Bacilli; order Caryophanales; family Alicyclobacillaceae; genus Effusibacillus; species Effusibacillus lacus. The sequence continues at coordinate 2,706 of NZ_BDUF01000021.1, read as the reverse complement.
TTTTTGGTGCGGTCGAAAGGACTTGAACCTCCACGGGCTTGCACCCACAAGAACCTGAATCTTGCGCGTCTGCCAATTCCGCCACGACCGCTTATGGGGTGAGTGATGGGAATCGAACCCGTGACCTACTGATTACAAGTCAGTTGCTCTACCTGCTGATCTACGCTGGCACATGGTGGAAGTGACGACCTACTCTCCCTTGGCTCCTGCGCATGTACCATCGGCGCCGGGCCTGCAGGTTCGCACCAGGGCGTCCTGCCCATCGCGACAAAAGCTATAATATCATGTGATAATTATGATCTCAATAGCATATCCAAAATAAACTTAAACAAATTCTTATAACTGGTACATTAAGCACGGGAATACAGGTCTGTTTCTTTGTTTTTCTTTGCTTTTTTACTTAATGGGCATTAAGAACAGGTTGGAAAAATCAGCTCCGAACACCGAGAAACCGAACAGTTACATGGTAAGGAAGCTGCCACTTTTCAACAAGGTCGGCTGAATAAAAGGAATACAGGCCCCACTCCGCAGTGCGAGTGTGTTTGTGACATCAGGAGGAGGCAATCCGACCGAGACGGTCAAGGCTCTTGCTGCTAGAACGGCAGATTATTTGATGGACCGGATGAATCTGAGGGCAGTTTAAACACAGAGCAAAAGAACAACCAAAAGGGCTGTTCCTCAGTAGATTTTTATCTACTTATGGGACAGCCCCTCCGAAGAGTTTATTTTTTGCCGGCTATTTGAATGACTTCAGTTCCGGAACATTTGAATTTTTATCTTTGACCAACTTTTGGGCTTCCAGTGGGAAGTGTGAAAAGGCTGCTGCTCTTTGTGCAAAGTCATTGATCGTTTCAATCAGGCTGGCGTTTTCTTTGACAACCTGTTCATATTGTTCAAGCAGGTGGGTGAACTTGGTCCGTTCTTCACGCAGTTTGGCTTCCAATTGTTCAATCTTGTGTTGGCTCTCTGATCGGGTGCGGTTCAAATCGACCATCAATTGTTTGTTGGCCAGTTCCTGTTCCCTTAGGACATTCTGCAGTTGCTGATACTTGGAAGAGCTTTCATCCCGGAACTCCTGGAATTCGTCCGTCAGTTCGTCGATTCGGAGTTTGCTGGTCGCCAATTGCTCCTGGAGCCGACCAATCTCCAATTCTTTGTTTTCAATTTTTTCTTCCAGGAATTCTTTTTCGTTGGTTAAATTCCTGAATTTTTCTTCGGAATCGTACAATTGTTCTTCCGTCGTTTTCAATTGAATGCTGATTTCGCGACGGGATTCCAACAGTTCCATGAAAGATTCAAAGCATTTCATGGCGATGGCATCTGTCAACAGATGGGCATTAATCTCTTCCGCTTCCGTTCCGTCCTCATTATTAGAATTGGCTTGTTGCGGTTGTTTCTTTATCAGAGCGGATACTTTGCCAATGTCTTTAATTTTTGATAGCAGCATTCTATCACCCGTTCCTTTTTGGGTCTTTTTCCCTTTTTAAAATTATATTTGATCTTTCGACATTCTTCAACATCAGAATATTTTCTTTGGAGTATAACCCCATGTTCCCTTGTATGTATTCCATGGTATGATTCTTGTATTGAAAAAATAGAAATGAGGATGCGGACATTATGAACAATGAGCTTCTTAAAGGCATTTGGTTTGCGGTTGGCGCTTATCTCCTGTGGGGCGTACTGCCTTTGTTCTGGAAGCTGCTGCAAATGATACCCTCCGATGAAATTCTGTCCCATCGCATTGTTTGGTCATTTGTCTTTGTTATGCTAATTGTGGCCGTATCCGGTCGTTCGAACGAGTTCAAAAGCCTGTTTGTACACAGGAAAGTTTTGCTCGCCCTCCTGCTTGCCTCTGTCCTGATCAGCGGCAACTGGTTTATCTACATCTGGGCTGTAAACCACGACTACGTCATAGAAGCCAGTCTCGGTTACTATATAAATCCTCTATTAAATGTCGCCCTGGGAATGATCGTGCTGAAGGAACGTCTAACGCTTCCCCAGTGGGTTGCTATCCTGCTGGCCGCCACCGGTGTCGCCATTCTGGCCGTCGAGTACGGAAAGGTACCCTGGATTGCCCTTTTGCTGGCCATAAGCTTTGCCATTTACGGGCTTGTAAAAAAAATGGCCCCGGTGGACGCGATGGTAGGGCTTGCTTTCGAGACTGCCATGAGTACGCCAGCTGCTCTGATCTATTTGATGCTCCTGCAAACCAAGGGAATCGGGGCATTGGGGCATTCCTCCGCAGAAGTCACGGTCTATCTCCTGTTATCGGGAATTGCCACGACCTTGCCCCTGATCTGGTTTGCCCAGGGAGCCAAGCGAATTCCCTTTTCGATGCTCGCATTTATTCAATATCTATCTCCGACTATCAGTCTGCTCTTGGGAATCTTTGTGTTTCACGAACCGTTTACCGCCATACATCTGATCAGTTTCAGCTTCATCTGGGCCGCCATTGTTATTTATACCCTGTCAAGTGTCAAGTTCAGGGATGCGATTAAGTTGAAATCGGAGAGCTGAATAGTCTATCAAGGTCGTCCCGTTTTCTTGAAATTTTTTTTGTAGCGCATGCCGTGCCTGCCCAGATCCGGCTTTACATACACCGTTCCATACTTGTTTAGTTTCCATGCGCCGGGTCTAAACCCACCGGCTTTAGCCGGTCAGCTTCCAGCGCGTTGACAGTGTACCAGAGCACCTCTAACATAAAGT